>NZ_JAGHEW010000256.1 GCF_017889095.1 Thomasclavelia sp.
AAAAGCTACACGTTGTGTCTATATTATAGCAATTTTAAATTAAATTTCAAAAGAAAATTTTTATCATTATTTAATAAAAGGTAATGCAATTACATTACCTTTTTACTCATTTTTCTTTTTTTATAACCATATCCTAAACCAGTTATACCAGTTAATAATCCTAAACCATAAAGGATAATATTTTGATCATCACCAGTTTTAACACTAGACACTGGTTTATTATTTTGATTATTCACTGTTGGTGTTTGGGTAGGATTTTCATCAGGAATAGCTTCTGGCTGCTCATCTTTTACTTCTACATCCCACAAGTAATCTTTTACAAATGTAGTATAAGCATCGCGCCATACGCCCCAGTCATGAGCACCTTTTTTAGTATCCATACTATACGCTACATCTAATTTATCTAATTTAGCTGCCATTCCTACTGTTTTTCTACTATCATCACTTCCAGCTTCTTTTAATGCCATATCAACATTTCCCGCAGTTAAATAAATTGTTGCTTCCTTTAGTTTCGCTACATCACTTATTTCAGCATTGACATTTGCTCCTGAAAAACATCCATAGTATCCAAACATTTCTGGATATTCCTGCATGATTGTTGATGTTGTCATACTTCCCATTGAAAGTCCACATAATGCCCGGTCACTAGCATCCGCTGATACATTATAGTTTGCTTCAATATATGGAATTATGTTGTTTTTTATGTTATCAGCTATTTTTTCATAATCCCAATTAAAATATGTATTATCCATGGTTACTACAATAGCTTCCACAGCTTCTCCACCGGCAATTAAATTGTCCATAATATTTGGTAATGAACCAATTGTCATCCATTCATTTTCATTACCACCGCCACCATGTGATACATAGATTGTTTTATATGTTTTATTTGCATCATAATTATATGGCAGATAAACACCTAATGGCTGCATTGTTCCATCATTAGCTTCATAACTTACAAATAAGTAGCTACCCTGCTGATCATTTCTTGCATAAATATATTCTTGACCTTCGGTTGTATTTTCGCTGTTTCCAACGTATACTAAGCTATGATTAGCATCATGTCCATTAGCTGGATTATCAACCGCTGGATTTACAGGGTCCTGAATCGTCACTTCACTGCCATCTTCATAAGTAATTGTATAATCATAATAGTATAAGTTACCTGGAAGCGGTAATGATACTTCAAAATATTCATCAGCAGTTTCTTCCATTTCATAAACTACTGTATCATTGTTTAATCCATAACCAGTATTAAACATACCATCTTGATAATGATAAGCATCATAAACTTTAGCTCCACTGGCATCACCAGTTGTAATGAAATTTTTGGCAACTTCATCATTTTGATAAAACTGCATATTACCTGATACCGTTACTTTTGTTGCATCTCTTGTATCTTGATCTTGATATGCAAATGTAACTAAATAATCACCATCATAATTAGTATCTTTATTTTCTTCAACCGTTACTCCTGGCTGATATTCCGGTGTAGTTACATCTTCGTAATCCCATAAATAATCTTTTGTAAATGTAGTAAATGAATCACGCCAGACATACCAGTCATGTGATCCTGGTTTTAGATCAAATGTATAATTTACACCCATTTGATCCAACATTTTCATATAATCTACAGAACTAATACCTAAGTTGTTGTTATAAGCCATATCAATACATCCAGCAGTTAAATAAATAGTAGCACTATTCATTGCCTCGCTATTCCAATTTGCTGGATCTAAATCTGAATTACCACCTGAAAATGCACCATAATATCCAAATTCTTCAGGTACTTGTTTTAACATTTCATTAGTAGTCATTGATCCCATTGAAAGACCACAAAATGCCCGATCATCAGCGTTTTTAGAAACACTATAGCGACTTTCAATTGTTGGAATGATATGATCAACAACATTAGGAACAATCTTACTATAATCCCAATTAAAATATGTATTATCCATGGTTACTACAATCGCCTGGGCTGCTTCATTATTAGCAATTAAGTTATCCATAATGTTTGGGATTGATCCAATTGTCATCCATTCAACCTCATTGCCACCGCCACCATGTGATACATAAATTGTCTTATATGTTTTGCTTGCATCATAATTATATGGTAAATAAACACCTAATGGCTGCTTAGTTCCATCAACAGCACTATAAGTAATATATTCTACTTTTCCATTTTGATTAGAACGTGGATAAATATATTCTTGGCCTTTAGTTTCACCACTGCCTACATAAAACAAACTCCAACCAGCATCAGAGTCAATATTTTTTTCTGGTAAATTAGCAGGATCATAAGCTTTTTCGAAAATTGATCCATCGCTATAAGTAATATAATAAGCATAAAAATATTGATTAGCTGGCAAAGGAATTGTAACTTGGAATACCTCATCAGAAACTTCTTCCATTTCATAAGGAATCATCGTACCAGTTTTTAAATTAGAACTAGCGGCAAACATTCCATCTTCATAATTATACGCATCATAACATGGAATCTGTGAATTATCACCTGAAGCATCATAATCCTTTACTTCATCTTCCTTATAAAACTGAAAACCACCCTGAATATTTACAGAAACAGCATCTCTAGCATCGCTATCTTCGTAAACAAAAGTTGCCATGTAATCAGCATCCCAATCAGGATTAGTATTTTGTTCAACTGTTACTCCTGGTTCGTATTTTGTTTCCTTAGCAATCAAAGGTGTAACCGTCATAGAAACAACAGTTGAAACACTTAAAACCATACTTAAAATCAACTTCTTTTTCATAACCTTCCTCCTTATAGTCATTATTTTAATTTAATTTTTTTAGTTAAACCATAATCAAAAATAAAAGCTGCTTACAAAAAATGTAAACAGCTTTTATAAATTGTAATAGATCATTTCCGAGAAGATTCGACTAAGAAACGGTAAAGAATAATACCCGTCATTATTACTATCCCTAATACCATAAATATATAATAAATCGACTATATCTTTTAAATGCATTTCCTCTTGAGCCACTGCAATTATATAAATACCATTTTCTCGTAACTGATTTAAAAACTTCTTTTTTTCTTCAGTAAACCAATCGCCATATATATCAAGATATAATACAGTATCATCTTGATTAAAATTATTAATTACGACTTTATCTAAATCAAATACATTAATCATATACGTTGGTATTCCGTTTACTAATGTATCTAACTGAAATGTATAAAAATCAGCTAATTCATGACTATCTCCAACAATCATGATACTATTACTGTTTTTTAATCTTTTTATAATATATTTTATTTTTTCAAAATCAAGATTGAGCTTAGTTTGTTTCAAATTATTAACGGCATCACCATAGAGGTTATCTACCATATCTTCCATTGAAGTTCTCATAAATCGCATAGTGTGGCCTAAAATTCTTCGCATCTTAGTATCTTTATTGTAAACTTCTACTTTGTATTTAAAATCCTGAAATGAAGCAAACCCCGCTTTATTGATAAAACGACTAACCGAAGCAACTGAGATATTAGCTTCATTAGCAACCGATTCTAAAGAAATTGCTTTTATATCATCAAAATGTCCGATTAATACTCGAGCAATATTATATTCATTAGTATTAGTTAAATGTTCATTACAAAATTTAATAAATTCAAAGATATTATTATGTTCCATTCATTACACCTCAATCAGTAGAAATATTATTACTCTTTAAAACATAAAAAACTACTATTGTCCCAATCATTAATACAACTGCTCCTATTATAAAAACAGAATAGATACTTTCGTAAAAAAACATCTCACATATATGAATCAATGCAGTTGCCAAAAAACCGCCAATCCCAGCAACTACTGCCATATATCCACCAATAACTGCCTTGTTTTTTAATTGGCAACAATTATCAGCAATCAAAAATAAATATAACACCACAAAATTATAGAAAAAACCAAAAATTGCTGCTGCAAAATACATAGAAATTTCATTTTTTCCTAGTATATATACTAAAATCCCACATAAACTGCATATCATCGCAATCACTATAAAAGAATCTTTAAAACGTTGATATATTTTATCAAAAACAAAACCTGATAATACTGAAAAAATCGCATTAACATTACCAACTGAAGCCGCTAAAACAATAGCATTTTCAAAGCCTTTTTCCGAAAATAACGATGATTGATTAACACTTACTGCGGTCATAGTCATATTTAAAACTAAAAATATTCCTAAAATAATCATAACATTACTAGATATTTTTTCTTTTTGATTTTTTATTTGTGGTTTATTTAATGAAATATCAGGTAGAAAGAAACTAAACAATAATGTTATTACTATTGGTAAATAACCAAAAAACATTAATTTCCAATATATCTTACCTAAAAAGCTTATGATTGTCTGAAAGAAAATTGTACCAATACTCGCAACAATCGTTGCATAACCTAGATACTTAATTTGTTTTTTTCCACTATAATACTCCAAGATCAATGATTTATGTAATGCTATGGCGATTCCTATTCCTACTCCAAATAATAGTCGAAAAATCAGCATCATATATAAGTTTTCAACAAAAAAAGGTCCAACACCCCCAACTATCAAAAAAATATTCATTCCAATAATAACCTTTTTATAAGTAATAATTCTTCCAGTAAGTTTACCGATTATATATGATGTTGGAATAACGGCTAGTGAACAAATATTTATCATTAAAGAAACTGTAGATGTGGGATAATCAGAAAAATGTTGATATAACATATACATTCCAGGATTAAGGGTACCTCTAATTTGACATAGAAACGATACTGAAAATATCGAAATTAAAACCAAAACCTTTTTCATATTATTATTTCCCCGTATATAAACATTCCTTGTGTAACCATATAGTAGCATAAGAGAATTGCAAAAGCAAATACTCAACTATTGTAAAATGATATTAAAACTTTTTACAAATACGTTATAATTTCAATATAAAATGAAACTGTATCAGATTATATTGAAATTTTTTCAGTTTGGTATACAATCTATCATGTTATTTTTTTAATTTGAATATATAAAATTGATCGATAAAATGTTTAAGTCTCACACAGCTTAAACGTATTTCCTCATAAAAACATTTCCGTCTTCTTAAATAAAATATCATTTATTAAATTTATTTTTCATTAAAAACTATACTAGATAGTTAGATTTTTAGAAAAAATATGCTATAATATAGTTGAAATTAGAAGTCATATTTTAATTTCAGACACATAGTATATAAATGGATTTAAATATCCAAACTATAATTGAACGATTTAACGTTCTGAGGGTGTGGTAGATAGTACATGCGATTCTACTATTCTGACAAGCGGAAACATCAGAACCTGTCTTGAATGGATAAACCACACAGGAGGTAATTGGCCCTGTAAGCCTGATTCACGGGCTAATAAAATAATGTGAAATCAGCAAGGATAAAGCCTTGCAATCCAATTTAGGAGCATACGCTCCTATTTATTTTATAGGGAGGATACTAATGAAAGATTTAATTATTAAAAATTACCATTATTTCAAAATTAATATTCTCCCTTATTATATTCTGATACATACTAATCAAGGAGTAATACTCGTAGACTCATCTAAGGCTAATTTATTACATCTATTGGGTATACATAAGACAGGTAACTTTAAATATAAACGTATGAAGCCTATAGAATTATGGAATTACTTAGACACTGGGCATAATATAAGTCTATTTGATTTGATTGATAAAAATAGATTTGAAAGTGATACCCTATCTACAGATGAACTTTTTTTATATAGAAGGAATAAAGGATTTATACCAATTTTTGAAAGTTTATTTAATCAAATAAATCTAAATTTTTATTTGAAAAAGTTTGGAAACGACTTTGATGCTGATTATATTCAGTTTTGCTATTATAATCGTATGGGTGGATATTTAGGCATAATCGGTAGTGATAAAAATAATTATCATTATTTTAATTCTATAATGTTAGAATATGATAATCCAGAAAAATAAATTGGCCCTAAAGTCATAGTGAAAAAAGTTGAAAAAATCTTAAAGAGTGAATTTGTATATACAAATTATCGAATAGTAAGTTCCAAAAGATTTGCAAAAAAACAGAGGACAAATACCATTTCAAACTCCACAAAACCAAACATAAATATATCGTCTAACAAATGCAGAAATAAAATAAATCAATTATTAAAGTATGATTTGAAAATTGAAAAAGGAGAAAATGGAAAAAAGTCGATTAAAATAACTAAGAATAAAACAGTTCTTGAAAAAGGAATAAGATTAAATTTTAAAAGTTTGGATACATACGAGAAGATTGCAAATTTTATAAACAAAACATACAGTTCAAAAAATAAACTATAATTGAGAGATTTGTCATTCTAAGATTGTAATGGATAGCACATGCGGTCCTACTATCCTAACAAACAAAAACATAATTAATTATCTTAAAAAGATAAAGCCCTACAATCCAATTTAGGAGCGTTTGCTATTTCTTTTTTGTATTTTGTCATAATATCTTTCTTTTCAAATTATAAAATATTAGCGAAAATTCTGTATCTATTAATTGGCCACTTGATTATTTTTTTACTTATATTTTATTAAGAAATTCTAATATTTACAATCTAATCTTTGCACAGTATAATGCTTGATAGAAATGATATACTTATAATAGTTATTTAGAGGTCGGAAATGGTTCCTGATACACTCCAAATGAGTACCTGAGATGATGGATACACCGCCCATCCTAAATAGCTACTATTATGAAGGAATATAATCTTGCTTTGATAGCACGAACATAAGTTTGTGCTATTTTTATTTTATATCACATAAATTTTAACTTACAATAAAAATAACAATACCAAAACTTAATAAAAACAATTAAAAAATACATGTTTAATTTTTAAAGCACCGTTTATCAAGTAACCATATAGTAGCATAACCAAATTGCAAAAGCAATTATTTGGTAGCATGGTACAGAGGTGATTTTATGCAATTTAAAAGATTAGAAGATCTTCGAATTGATAATGATAAAACCCAAGCAGAAAT
>NZ_JAGHEW010000257.1 GCF_017889095.1 Thomasclavelia sp.
AAAGCTGGTTAGTGAAGATATTATTACTTTTAATAGTAATAAAGGGATAGTTACTCATCGGGTAATTACTAACGATTTATCAGCTAAACAGATTATAACTAAAGGTGATGCCAATTATCAAAATGATCTAAGACCAGTAAATTATAATCAAGTAATAGGAATTGTTAAACTAACAATACCTTATATTGGCTATTATTTGATTTTTATAAGCAGTTTATCAGGAAAGATAATAATAATAGTTTTACTAATTGTTTCAATCTTATTAGTAGATATTAGTAAAAAATATCTAAAATAAATTGAGTCATCGTTTTCGATGACTTTTTTAACATGAATAAATCTAGTTAAGGTATAATAAATAAGGTATAATAGGCTTGAAAGGACTGATGGAAATGAAAAAAATCCCAATTGGAATTACTAATTATCGAAAATTAAGAGAAGATAATTACTATAATATTGATAAATCATTAATGATTGAAGAATTTCTATCAACTGGAAGGCAAGTTACATTAATAACCAGACCGCGAAGATTTGGAAAGACCTTAAATATGTCAATGTTGGCTGAGTTTTTTGATATCACCAAAGATTCTAAAGAACTGTTTAAAGATACTAAGATCATGGAAACTGAATATTGTTCATATTTAAATCAATATCCTACTATATTTATTTCCTTTGCCGATGCTAAAAGAAATCAAAATGACATAGTAAAGGAAATTAAGCTTCAGTTAAGAAACGAATATGATCGTTACAGTTATATTTTTAATAATTTAACACGATTTGAAAAAGAGGAATATGAAGAAATCATTAATCATAGTTTAAAACTATCAATTAAAACCTTAGATAACATCAGTAATGTTTTATCATTTTTAATGAAAATACTGGAAAAATACTATGGAAAACGGGTAATGGTTTTTATTGATGAATATGATACACCGTTTATCGAAGGACATGTAGGTAAGTTCTATGATGAAATAAGAAGTGGTTTAGCTTCAATGCTTCATAATGCTTTAAAAACATCTAACAGTTTAGAATATGCCTTGCTTACGGGAATTCAAAGGGTAGCCAAGGAAAATATCTTCAGTGATTTAAATAACCCGGTTGTATGTACGGTAAATGATAAAAGATATAGTCAGTATTTTGGTTTCAATGAAGATGAAGTAAAAGAACTGTTAAGCTATTATGGATTGGAATTAAATGAACAGGTCAAAGAAATGTATGACGGTTATCATATTGGCGATAATGAAATCTATAATCCCTGGTCATTAATTAACTATGCTGATGCCAAGAAATTAAGACCCTACTGGGTCAATACCAGTGCCAATAACATGATAAGATATGCTTTAGAAAAAGCTAAACATGACTTTTTCAAAGAATATGAAGAATTAATTGAAAAGGGATATTTAGATACCTGGGTAGTACTGGAAACAAGTTTTTATGAAGTATCCACTACACCATGTTTATGGGGACTGTTTATTAATGCCGGATATTTAACGATCGTAGAAACAATGGATGAAACTAGTGGCTATTATAAAATTAAAGTACCTAACAAAGAAGTCCAAAATGAGTTTAAATCATTAACATCATATTATTTAAAGGTATCAGAAACATAACTGTCAAAAATGTTTCAGGGCTTAATTTATCAAAAGGCAGATATGTTTATTGAAACATATCAAAACATCCTGCTAACGATGCCATCATATTATGATTTGATAAGTGAAAACAGTTATCATATGATGATGCTAGGAATGAGTGCCTGGTTAAGCAATGACTATGAAATCATCAGTAACAAAGAAACAGGAGTTGGAAGATGTGATATTATCTTAAAAGCTAAAAAGGATGACTTAGCATCATATATAATCGAATTTAAATACAGTAATAATGAAAAAGAAGATTTAGATAAATTAGCTAATCAGGCGATTAAACAAATTAAAGATAATAAATATGATATTGGAATAGAAGGAAAAGTCATCTATATTGGATTAGGACATTATCATAAACAGGTAAAAATGAAATGGATGGAAAAAGGCGATTGATGTTATCGCCTTTTTTGATGGATTAGTTATTAAATCAAAGTGATTTTGTTATTTTTATTTTGTCGTTTTTAAACTATATGCTAAAATGAATTTAGAGGTGGTTATATGAAAGAAGGTATGAAATATTTAACTAACTATTATCAATTAAGAGAATTTACTTTAATTAGAATGTTAGAAATAGTAAAACAAACTATAAGTAGTCAAGCTGGGGGAATTGTTTTTTATGGCGATTCGATTACAGAACGTTGTGATTTAGATAAATATTATCCGGAATTAGAAAATAAATATAATACTGGAATTTCCGGGATTACATCTAAAATGTTACTACATTTTGTTGATGAAGGAGTAATTAAATATCAGCCTAAACAGGTAGTCATTATGATCGGTACTAATGATCTAGGTAATACTGTGATGGAAAGTCCTCGGGATATTGCTTTAAATGTTAAAGAGATGGTTGAAATTATTCATTATAATTGTTTGGATGCTAAGATATATTTAGTTGGAGCGATTCCTTGTATTGAAAAGATTCATGGCTATAAGGCTTTAAAAACTGGAATTCGTAGTAATGATAGTTTAAAGATGATTTTTAAGGAATATAAAAATGTTATTCCTTATGATTATGTGACTTTTATTAATCCCTATAATGCTTTGTGTAATAAAAAAGGACAGCCAATTGAAACATACTATGAAGATGGTTTACATATCAACGATGCTGGTTATTTAGCTTATACTAATGCAATCAAAGAAATTTTATTGAAACAGGGATAGATTATGGCAGAAATATTGATTGTAGAAGATGAAGTGAAATTACGTAATGAACTAGCAGTGTTTTTAAATAATAATGGCTATTTAACTAAAGCTGTTACTGATTTTAATGATACTTTGATACAAATGTTAGCTTTTAGTGGTGATTTAATTTTATTAGATATTAATTTACCTAATGTAAATGGGCAGTTTTTGTGTAAGGAATATCGTAAAAAAGCAACTAAACCAATTATTATAGTTACTAGTCGTAATAATGAAATGGATGAATTAATGTGTATTAGCTATGGTGCTGATGATTTTGTTACTAAACCATATAATCCCTTAATTTTATTAGCACGAATCGAAGCAGTCTTAAAAAGATTGCATCCTCAAAATGATATTATTTTAAGTTATCGGGATATTCAGTTGGATTTATCTAAAAGTGTTATTATAAAAAATGATTTAATTATTGATTTATCAAAAAATGAATTAAAGATCTTTTATTATTTATTATCACATCAAGGGAGTATTATTTCTCGAGATGAATTGATGTCATATTTATGGGATAGTGATATGTTTGTTGATGATAATACATTAACGGTAAATATTAATCGGTTGCGGAAAAAACTGGCAGATATTGATTTAAAGGATGTTATTCTAACTAAAAGAAAGCAGGGGTATATTATATTATGAAACTAAGACATTATCTTAAAGATCAAATTATTAGTATAGTTGTTGTAGTATGTGTAACTTTTTTAAGTTATTTAATTTTATGGGCCTTTAATGTACCATCCTTTTTATTAGTATATATACCAAGTTTATTCGCTATCGCTTCTCTGGTTATTTTTTGTTATGACTATTATCGTAAAGCGCGATATTACAATACTTTTTTAAAAAGACTAAATGATCTTGATCAAAAATATCTAATTACCGAACTGGTTAAAAAACCTAATTTTTTAGAAGGAAAGATAATGATTGAAAGTATTTATGAAATTGATAAATCAATGAAGGAACATATCAACGAAATTATCCGCCAGCAAAGTGAGTTAAAAGAATATATTGAAATGTGGTGTCACGAAGTTAAAACACCATTAGCGACCAGTTTGATGATCGCTCAAAACAACTCTAATCCAGTAACTTTAAATATTGAAGAAGAATTAGTTAAGATTGAAAACTATCTAGAACAAGTCTTATTTTATGCTCGTAGTGAAAATGTTGAAAAAGATTATTTAATTAAAAAAATAGTTTTAAGTGATGTTGTTAATGCGGTGATTAAACGTAATAAAAAAGATTTAATTACTAAACGAATTAAAATCGGTTTAAATAACTTAGGACTAGAAGTATATAGTGATAAAAAATGGTTAGCCTTTATTTTAAATCAAATCATTAATAATGCGATTAAGTATAGTGCCAGTAATCCGATGATCACCATTACAGCTAATAAATGTGATGAGTATGTTGAATTAGCCATCAACGATAATGGGATCGGTATTTTAGAAGATGAAATTGATCGCGTATTTGATAAAGGTTTTACAGGTACTAATGGTCGCAGCAATCATAAAAGTACGGGAATTGGTTTATATTTATGTAAAAAATTATGTTTGCGTTTGAATCATGAAATAAAGATAACTTCAAATAGACAGGGAACAACAGTAACAATTATTTTTCCCTCTAATTCTTATCTTGAAATAGAATAGCACTCTGAGTGCTATTTTTATTGTGACAAAAATGTAAGAATATGTTATCTACTTCGATGGTAAATTATAAGCAGATATTTATAATGGATAGTGAGGTGAAGATAAATGGAAAAGATATTAAGAATTGAAAATATTGAAAAATATTATGGTAATAAAAGTAATATTACCAAAGCAGTTGATGGAATTTCATTTGATGTTGGTGATGGTGAATTTGTCGTTATCATGGGAGCAAGTGGCAGTGGTAAAAGTACTTTACTAAATTGTATTTCGACAATTGATCGGGTAACTAGTGGACATATTTATTTAAAAGATCAAGATATTACTAAATTAAAAGGTCGGCAGTTGACTAAATTTAGAAGAAATTCGCTAGGTTTTGTTTTTCAAGATTTTAATTTATTAGATACATTAACAGCTTTTGAAAACATTGCTTTAGCTTTAACGATTCAAAAAACAAATTATAAGCTAGTAAATGAAAAAGTAATTAAAATAGCTACTGCTTTAGGAATCAAAGATATTTTAAATAAATATCCTTATGAATTATCAGGCGGTCAAAAACAGCGAGTAGCCTGTGCTAGAGCAATTGTTACCAACCCTGATTTGATCCTCGCTGATGAACCAACCGGAGCCCTTGACAGCAAATCAGCACGTATGCTGTTAGAAAGTTTAAATGCTTTAAATCAACGCTTAAATGCAACTATTTTAATGGTAACTCATGATTGTTTTACTGCCAGTTATGGTGATCGGGTTATTTTTATCAAAGATGGTAAAGTATTTAGTGAAATTGTCAAAGGGAATTATTCGCGCAAAGAGTTTTTTGATATGATCATGGATGTTTTGGTTGTATTGGGTGGTGAATTAAATGAACTTGGTTAGTCTAGCGTTTAAAAATATTAAAAAAAGTATTAAGGATTATTCAATCTATTTTATTACTTTAGTTATTGCAGTAGCAATCTTTTATTTGTTTAATTCAATTGATGGTCAAACCGCTATGCTGTCTTTAAATGAATCAACGATGACAATGGTTAAATCATTAGTAACTATATTAGGCTATGTTTCTATTTTTGTTTCTGTTGTGTTAGGCTTTTTAATTGTTTATGCTAATAATTTTATAATTAAACGCCGGAAAAAAGAAATCGGAGTTTATTTAACGTTAGGTATGTCAAACTTACAAGTATCCACAGTTTTAGTGTTAGAAACCGTTTTAGTAGGGATTATTTCATTAGTAGTTGGATTATTGATTGGTATTGGCTTATCCCAGTTATTATCAATTTTTACCGCTAAACTGTTTGAAGCAGATATGAGCTCATTTGCGTTAGTATTTTCCAGTAATGCGTTATTTAATACGGTTTTAAACTTTGCGATCATTTATATAATCGTCATGATTTTTAATATCTATACGACGACTCGTTTTAAATTAATTGATTTATTATATGCCAAAAATAAAAATGAAAAAATTAGAATTAAAAACGGCTGGCTAATCTTTATTATTTTTATCATTTCAATTGTTTTGATTGGTTATGCTTATAAATTATTATATGATGGTTCTTTAACTGAAGGAGGAACTATATTTTGGCAAATGCTGCTATTAGGAGCAGTAGGAACATTTCTATTTTTCCTTTCGGTATCCGGTTTTTTACTAAAAGTAGTATCCTGGCGCAAGAAAACATATTATAATGGTTTAAACA
>NZ_JAGHEW010000258.1 GCF_017889095.1 Thomasclavelia sp.
AGCCGTTTTTTGCACTGATAGCGGGAATGATGCTGCCAGCCATAGATCCATGACTGCCACGATTACCACTAGTCATGGTAGCAGCTAGAGCCATTGCTTCAATCATCTTTGCTTTAGAAAAGTTTAATAAACGACTAATCGCTACGCTGCTAGCAATACCGCCGACAATTCCGGTTGGATAATAACTAGGATCAGCGTTACTTTGTTTTGAAAATAAAGCAATTGCCAAGCGACATTCGACTTCTAAAGCAACCATTAATGCAATTAGAAATTGTTTTAGGGAAACTTTTTGTTTTCTAGCGATAGCCAGTAAACTGCTGGCTATCGGCCCACAAGGATGGATCGTAGTTTCTAAATGAATATCATCATAAGCTAAAATAGCACTGCTTAAACAATCAATTAAAACACAATTAGCTAAAGTCTGTGGTGTTTGCTGACCTAGCGGTAAATACTTACCACCATCATCTTTAAAAGTATTAGCGACAATTTGCACTGCTTCCTGATTACTGCTATAGAGACTAACCCCTAAATAATTAAATAAGGCATCATAGTAATAAGTAGGAATTTGTGTGATTTGATAGTTAGTAGCAAAATCAGCTAACTGATCAATCAATCTTTCTAACTCATTCATTATAACTTAACAGGGTAAATAGCCCCTAATCCACCATCAACTGTAATTTCAATACCATTAATATAATTAGCTTCATCACTGCCTAAAAAGATTGCCGTATTAGCAATATCATCAACATGGCCAACTCGACCAGCGGGAATAAGCGTTGCCCGATAGTTTTGTAATTCTTTTTCTTTACTTTCATCACGTCCTAATTCCTTACCAGCAGCTTCGGTCGGAATAATTCCTGGGGCAATGGCATTGATTCTGATTTTGCGATCTCTAAGTTCGTTGCTCCAAGTTTTAAGTAATGATTTTTGGGCTGACTTAGCAGCAATATATAAACTAAAATTAGGTAATCCTAATTGAGTTGTAACTGAGGTATTTAAAATAATGGTACTGCCTTCATTCATAATTGGTAAACTGGCTTGAACAGTATAATATGTTCCTAATACATTAGTATGCATGACCCGATCAAATTCTTGCTCAGTTACATTTTCTAAGGCAATATAATTACCAACACCAGCATTAGCAAAAACGATATCTAAATGGCCTTGTTCATCTTTGATTTTAGAAATTGCTTTATTCATGTCTTCTTTATTGCACACATCACCAACTACATAATCAATATTTTTACCAATCATATTTTTGGCTTCAATTAGTTTGTTTTCTCTCCGTCCGGTAATATAAACATAAGCACCTTGATTTACATAAGCTTTAGCTACCGCTAAACCAATCCCGGTACCGCCACCGGTAATTAACGCGATTTTTCCGTTTAATCTCATTTTTTATCATTCCTTTCTTCTTGTCTATATTTTAGATAAAACAGCTAAATTAGTACAATGCTAATATCGAAACATGCTATAAGATAAATGCATACTAAAAAACTGATTAGTTTGTCTAATCAGTCTTGCCAATATTTATTATTAATAATATTTAAATCAACATTACCATCAATTCCTTTAACGCTGCCAGTTTCACTATATTGTAAGATTGTAAAGCCATCATCAATAGTTCGATCATCCTGGTAATGAGCAATCCATTTAATATAGTTGTTTAAGCTTGGATCGGTTAATTTAGTTGTCCACCAGTAATGATTAGCGTAGATACCTTTGCGGTTTTGATCATCAATGGTACTTAAAAAAGCAGTAGCAATATTAGTTAGCTGTTCGCTTGAAAGATCATTTTGATATTGTTCATCTTCTAGATCAATAAAAACACCTAAATCAGGAATATCACCAGCTAATAAGTCATTTACAAAATTGGCTTCTTTTTGAGCTTGGCTGGTATCCCTAGCTAATGAGTAATAATAGATACCATAAGGAATGTTTAATTGTTTACATTGTTCGATGTTTTGTCTAAACAAGGGATCTTCTTTAGTATTGGTACCATTAGTTAATGAAGTATAACCGCAGCGAATGATGACAAAATCAATTTCTTGTTTCGCTAATTGGAAATTGATTTGATCATTCCATTTAGAAATATCAATTCCAATATATTCACCATCACTAGCTAGTTTATCATTATGTTTATAAATAGTAACACCGCTAAAGATCAAAATAACTGACAAGCAGCTAAGTAGTAACTTAATTAAATTTTGCTGCTGCTTATATTTTTTAATGATAAAAGGAAGACTGCCAATTATCATTATCAATAAGATAGTAATACTATGAATTAAATAAAGGGGGAAATATTGTTTATAATATAAAGCTGCTAAAAATATTATTATACTAATAATAAAGCTAAAAAGAATATTTTTAATGTTGAATAGATTTTGTTTCTTTTTTGAAGCCATGAAATCACCTCATGGCTTTGATTTTATCATAACTGATGGTAATTGTCGAATTGAGGTCTTAAAGCTGATTGTTGATTTTTTGTAATTCTTCAATAATTAAATCTAGTTTATTATGAAGATCCTGGATAATAATTTCGGTTTTTAAATTAACTTTATAATCATTGATATTACGCTGGCGATCTTTTTCTTCCTGACGATTTTGAGACATCATAATAATTGGGGCCTGGATGGCAGCAATGCAGGAAAGAATTAGATTTAAAAGAATATAAGGATAAGGATCAAAACGATTAATGGCTAATAAATTATAAAGCATCCAAGCCAATAAACTGATAATGAAAATAATGATAAAGGCCCAGCTGCCAGTAATTTTAGCAATTTTATCAGCTAGTTTTTCACTGGTGGTACTATCGTTGTTTAAATTAGATACTTTCTTTTCTAAAACAAGATGAATAATTTCTTCATCTTCCATATCATCGCGAACATTTTCTAAGATTTCATTGATAATATTAGTATGGGTCAAGTTTTTCATATAATCACCTAATTTTATTATTTACTAAGATATTTTTTTTAAACTGATATGGGATTATTTAAGGAGTAGTTATCACGATGATAACTTATTTTAAAATTGTTGAATAGTCGGTTAAGGTTATGTATACTAGAGTAGATAAAAGTAGAAGGAGTGATTATGATGGGTAAATTTAGCTTAATTATGAATAATCATTTTCAATTCTTTTATATTTCTGTTTTTTAATTGACATATCATTAGGTGATATGTTTTTTTGTAAGAGAAGATAGATGGAGGAATAAAAAATGCCAAAAAGAGAAGACATTAATACGGTATTGGTAATTGGATCTGGTCCAATTATAATTGGTCAAGCTTGTGAGTTTGATTACTCAGGAACACAAGCTTGTAAAGCATTAAGAAGTTTAGGGTATAAAATTGTTTTGGTTAATTCAAATCCCGCAACAATTATGACCGACCCAGAAACTGCTGATGTTACTTATATTGAACCATTAAATTTAGAAAGATTAACACAAATTATTGAAAAAGAACGTCCTGATGCTTTGCTTCCTAACTTAGGAGGACAATCAGCATTAAATTTATGTTCTGAATTAAATGAAGCCGGAGTTTTAGATAAATACAATGTAAAAGTATTAGGAGTTCAGGTTGATGCAATTGAACGTGGTGAAGACCGTTTAGAATTCAAAAAAGAAATGGATAAATTAGGTATCGAAATGGCTCGCAGTGAAATCGCTAATACAGTTGATGAAGCTTTAGCTATTGCCGATAAATTAGGTTATCCTGTTGTTGTAAGACCAGCTTATACCATGGGTGGAGCTGGTGGTGGTCTAGTTTACAACATTGAAGAATTAAAAACAGTTGTATCTAGAGGACTTCAAGCCAGCTTAGTACACCAATGTTTAATTGAAGAATCAATTTTAGGTTGGGAAGAATTAGAAGTTGAAGTTGTGCGTGATGCTAACAATAACATGATTACGGTATGTTTCATTGAAAACATTGATCCAATGGGAGTACATACTGGAGATTCATTCTGTAGTGCCCCAATGCTTACTATTAGCCAGGAAGTTCAAGATCGATTAAAGCAGCAAGCTTTTAAGATCGTTGAATCAATTGGAGTAATCGGAGGAACAAATGTTCAGTTTGCTCATAATCCTAAAGATGATCGTATCGTTGTAATTGAAATCAACCCAAGAACTTCACGTTCATCAGCGTTAGCATCTAAAGCAACAGGTTTTCCAATTGCCTTAGTTTCTGCAATGCTAGCAGCTGGATTGACAATGGAAGATATTCCATGTGGTAAATATGGAACATTAGATAAATATGTACCTGATGGTGATTATGTGGTAATTAAGTTTGCTCGTTGGGCTTTTGAAAAATTCAAAGGTGCTCAAGATAAACTTGGTACCCAAATGAAAGCTGTTGGGGAAGTTATGAGTATTGGTAAGACTTATAAAGAAGCTTTCCAAAAAGCTATTCGTTCATTAGAAATTGGACGTTATGGTTTAGGATACGCTAAAAACTTCAATGAATTATCAAAAGAAGAATTAATTAAATTATTAGCTAATCCAACTAGTGAAAGACAATTTATCATGTATGAAGCCTTAAGAAAAGGTGTTAGTGTTGAACAGTTACATGAATTAACACAAATTAAAAAATATTTCATTGAACAAATGAAAGAACTAGTTGAAGAAGAAGAAATGATCAAAACATACAAAGGTAAGGAATTACCAGTTGATGTTTTAAAACAAGCTAAACAAAATGGGTTCTCAGATAAATATTTAAGTCAAATCTTAGACATTGATGAAACAGCAATTCGTCAGTTACGTAAAGATAATGGTATTAATCAAGCTTGGGAACCAGTTCACTTAAGTGGAACTAAAGATAGTGCTTATTATTATTCTACATATAATGCTAAAGATCATAGTGATATTCATCATGATAAACAAAAAATC
>NZ_JAGHEW010000259.1 GCF_017889095.1 Thomasclavelia sp.
GTCTGGATATTGGTGATGAAAAAGAAAGCGGGATTGATGTTGGAATTAAAATTCGTGATCTAAATAAAGATGCTATTATTATTTTTGTAACCAAATATACAAAATATTTAATCGATGGCTATAAAGCACAGGCAAATCGTTATTTTATTAAACCGATAAAACAGCAGGAATTTAAATTGGAAATAGATAATATTTTACAAAAATATATAAATAGATATAGCGGCTTTTATGATCTAAGAATCCAGGATACTAAAATATATTATAATGATATTATTTATGTTGATTATTATAATCGTAAAACAAGAATCCATTTTATTTCTGGAAAAATATATGAAACCAAAGACTCCTTTAAATGCTGGATCGACAGGTTAAAAGATTATCACTTTGTCCAATCTTATAAATCTTATTTAGTTAATTTATCTTATGTTGATCAGGTAATCTGTAATGAAATAGTGTTAAATACTAGGGAAATTGTTCCTTTATCAAGATTGTTTAAAAAAGAGTTTGAATTAAGGTATAGTGCTAATTTAAATTAATGAAATAAATCATAATAGTAAAAAATCAAGGTAAGATGGCCTTGATTTTTATTTTTCCATGATATGAGGGGATGATGTGCTCCCCTAATTTATAATACTTATTTTCATCAAAGTCACTAACCAGTAAGAATTACTTGTTATGATATAGATAGAGAAAGTAATTGAAGGATATTAATGATAAACTAGTTTGTCAAAAATTAAAGCAAAATAAATAAGAAACAGTTATATAAACAATTATTTTTGATGTACATGCAATTTAGATGTTTTATAGTAATTTTCTATTTTAAGAGTACTAGGTGGGATAAATGTTTTTATGGTGAAGGGAGTGAAGAAATTGAAAGAATTAAAATTTAATCTTAATTATGTTATGCATAAAAGGGAATTATATTTTGCTTTTATTGCTGCTATGATTATTAGTTTGGTTCACATATTTTTGATTATTCAAGGTAGTGATTATATTGAATTTGCTAACACAAGTGAATACCTAATTTTACCAACAAATTCTATTGAGGATTTTAGTCCTATACTGGTACTTGCTTTTCCGGTAATTGGTGCTTTGATATTTAGTGATTCATCGTGGCTTGATCGTAGTCGTAAGAGCGAATTAATGTTTTATACTCGTTTAAATCCTAAAAAAAATATTATTTGTCGTGCTTTTTTGTCCTTTGCAGTTACTTTTGTTTTATTCTTTATCGTTTTGACAATTAATTATCTAGTTTTGTACTTGATTTTTGGAAGTGGCATTCGCTATCCATTAGATCAATCATATCCTTTTAATATTTCTGGGATTTCACAAGTATTTCTTGATGAACTTAGAACAGTTAGACCGATTCTATATGCTTTGATAGGAATTGGACATGTATCGATACTTTTAGGAATGCTTTCACTTCTTTCCTATTGTATATCTTTTTTTGTCAGACAACGGCTAGTTATTTATTTTCAGGTACTTTTGATCATGTTTGTTTATGAACAAATAGTTTCATTTGTTGGTTTTCAAAAAATTTCGATAATTTATCAGCTTCAGTTAATGTCACATTTTTCACCTGCTGATGTTTTTGTTCTTTATGGAATTCTAAGTGTTTTATCAGGTATATTGATAGCGGTTATTATCAAAAAGGAAGAGATATTATGAAATATACATTAAAAAATGCTGTTTTAATGTGGTGTTTTATATTGATGGCAGCTTTAGGAGTAAGTGCAGGAAGTAATTTATCGAAAGAAAGCAATTTCATTACCATGTATCAAGGTGCTCTTTCGGTTATCAGTGTTAGATATTCTTTTATCATTATAATACTGACCGCTGATTATATTGTATTTGAAAATCTAAACCGCCATGCCCTAATATGTAGATACAAATCTATAGATAATTTTTTTATTAAAAGTATTATGATTGAAGCCGGAGTTTCATTGATTTTGGCACTTATGTTTATAATACCTGTGCTTGTGTTTAATGCTTCGATATATCAAAAAATCTTTATCCCGGTAATAATTAGTGCATTTAATATGGTTGTAATAATGATGCTATTTGCAGCTTTTATTCGATTTATTAATATATGGTTTACTAATCATGTTTTGGTAACGGGATTGGTATTTGTTGTATATGCTGCTATCGATTTTTTGTTTGAAAATATTAATTTTATTTACATAGATAATATCTTATTTGATTTTCAGTATATTTTGGCTTTACCTTTTCAGTATCAAAGAAATTATCTGTTTATTGTAGCTATTATTGCTTTTATTATCGTTATATTGACTTTTTCAACAATATTTTTAGTTGTGAGAAGGGATTATTTTTTAAATGAATATTAAAATAAACAAACTAGAAATAATTATTTATGCTTTAATAATACTACTTTTTTCTTTGATAAAAGCATCTTATATTGATTCAATTGATGCAGATGATTTTGTTAAAATGTTTATAAAATATTACATTCATTATGGAGAACTTTCACAGTTCAATATTATTTGGATAACACCGTTGTTTGTAACGATTTTTTTCATTACCAAAAACGTTTATTTAAAGCTGATAAATTTTAATTTAAGATTTAATAACCGCAAGAATTGTTTTAAAGCAACTGTTAAAATATTACTGATCAAAACAATACTTTACAGTTTATTGTTTATAATTATTCAGTTACCTTTGCTATTAATCAAAACAAGTTATCCAGTAAAAATTACTTTAGAAATGCTGGAATTTGGATTAAAGATTATCATTGAGATATTTGCAACAGCAATGATTGTATTAGGTGTATCGCTTTTCATAAAAAATTATGCTTATGCTATTACTTTGATACTTACAGTATTTTATCTATTACTTAGAATTGAAGCTTTTTATATTCCTTTTTGTAGTCTATTTATAAGTACTAGGCTAAATATTGTTAGTATGATAGCTAGTTTGTTTGCTTTAGTGGCTATATATAAAGTGTATTTACATCTAGATATTATAGGAGAAATAAAAAATGAAACTAGAAATTAAAAATTATACTAAAGAAATAAAAGGAAATGTAATTTTAAATAATATTAATCTGGCATTTGAAAGTGGGAATGTTTATGGCTTTTATGGTCGTAATGGCTCTGGGAAAACGATGCTTTTTCGAGCGGTGACAACATTAATTCATCCAAATCAGGGCGATGTTTTGGTTGATGGAAAATCAATTATCAATAATGAATTTGATTTGAGTCAAATAGGCGTATTAATTGAAGATCCCGGCTATTATCCTCACTTAAGTGGTTTTGAGAATTTAATGATGCTTTATACGATTAATAATAAAAAAGATAATGAATTTATTCATGGTGTACTAAAAAAAATGAATCTTGATCATGCAGCTAATAAAAAGTACAAGGAATATTCGCTTGGCATGAAACAAAGACTTAGAGTGGCTCAGGCTTTTATGGAAAATCAAAAAATAATTATTCTTGATGAGCCAACCAATGGAATTGATGAAGAGGGATTAAAAGTGGTTCATAAATTAATCGGTGAAGCTAAAAAAGAAGGTAAAATTATTTTGCTTGCAAGTCATAGCAAGGATGATTTATTTGCTTTAAGTGATGTTGTCTATAAAATTGATAATGGAAAAATAGTCGGTATTTTGGAGAAAAAATTATGATAAAAAAATTAAGAATATATTGTTTAGTTATTGTTTTGATTACTATAGGTTTAGCTGTTTATGGTAAAATCAAAGTAACTAACTATGACTTTGAAGATTATATTGCCAATACAAGATACGATACGACCCAAAATGCTAATGAAATGCTTGATTATGCACCATATTTAAAAAAGATTATCAATGATGATAAAATAAATGATTATACAGATCTGCTTGATCATACAAAATACTGTCTAGATGTCAAAGTGGAAAAATCAAAGTTTTCAGGTGAAGGAATAATTAATTATTGTGTTGTCGAAAGGGTTATAAAAGGAGAAAAAATTGAAATAGGTGATAAAATAGGAATATACGATCTTGTCTTTTTATTAGCACGTTCAGGAACAGTATACGGTGAAGGAGCAAGACCGCTTAAAACAGGTGAAAAATATCGTGTATTTATTGATAACGCTATTAACCCGTTGATTGATGGAGCGTATCTTTTTAGTAGTTTTAAATACGGAAGTTTTAGATTAAACCCAGGTACGGGTGCTAAACTGGAACAAAATACAGATGAAAAAGAAATTACTTTAAAAGATGCGATGGAGTTTGATTGTATAACCAGAGATGGTGATATGAAAATATATAATGATATATATAATGAAATAAATAATTAGTGATCTCAATAGATTGGTGTTTTTTAGCTGCAATCAAGGAGGAAAAATATGAATATTTTAATATTTGAAGAGAATTTAGAAGATGCCAAACATTTATCTGATTGCCTTGGATCGTATTTTATAGAAAAAGATATTGAATATAATATTGATATTGTTAATGAATCATGTGATTTTATTGATAAAACTGATAGCTATGATTTGTTTTGTCTGGATATTGGTGATGAAAAAGAAA
>NZ_JAGHEW010000031.1 GCF_017889095.1 Thomasclavelia sp.
ATTTTAAATTGATCAATGATACTTATGGACATATAGCAGGGGATATCGTTTTAAAAAAATTAGTCGATATAATTCGTTCTTTATCACGTGAATGTGATGCAGTGGTTCGTTATGGTGGCGATGAGTTTTTAATTGTTTTTCATAAAATAAATGAAGAAGCCTTCATCCAGCGCCTTCACAAAATTAAGGATGCTGTTAATAGTTTAAAAGTTACTAAAGAAGCAACTGTCAAACCTTCAATCAGTATCGGTGGCGTTTATTGTAATCAAGAATTACAAGGCGATATCGTTAAGCAAATTGATGAATTACTATATCAGGCAAAACGTAAGAAAAATAGTATTGAATATAAAGCGTTGAATGAATATTAAAAAAGATGCATAGGATTGAAAGGCATCTTTTTTTGTTTAATAATCATCAGGAATATTTTCATGGCCCCATTTACAAATTGAACTAAGAACCGGCATTAAATTTTCTCCTTTTTTTGATAAACGATATTCTACTTTAGGTGGTACTTGTGGATATTCATGACGAATGATCAAACCGTCATTTTCTAGTTCTTTTAATTTGTCTGATAAAATTTTATGGGTTATAGGTCCTAAAGCTTTTTTTATTTCGCTGTAACGCATAACCGGTTTTTTCCATAACCAAAACAAAATATGCATTTTCCATTTACCACCAATAACAGAAATTGCATAATTAAAAGGTTTAATATTAACATCTTTACAAATATCATCCATAAAAATAACTCTCCTTTTAGATAGTACCTATTAAAAAAGCACGTACTTTCTTTATTTGTCTATATAAATTATACTATTGATAAATAATTTAGTAAATAAAGGTGATAATGATTTATGCAATAACTCTGATTCAAATATCTGTATAATATAGTCAATCAGAAAATTTTAAATAACCAAACTTCGGGCGTATCGATATTACAAGGTGATGATAATCATCCTTGTGCACTTTTCTTGAGTTATGTAAACAATAAAATCTATTTTCATTGCGCTAAAAGTGGTCATAAATTGGATGCAATCAATTTTGTGTAGTTGCTAGAGATGAAGTTGTTAGTCAAGAATATACTTCATATTTCAAAAGTGTAATTGCATTTGGCAAAATTTATATTATTGATGATGAAAAAAGCTATAAGCAATTAAAATCTTAACCCAAAATATGTACCTGATAATCTAAAAGATAATCGTGATAAAATGATTGATTGATATTGGAAAGTATTAAGTATGTTAGTGTTAGAAACTGAACATTTAACGACTAAGCGAGTAAAGGGATTAATAAATAGTGTCCAATAAGTTAGAATTAGCAGTTAAAATTAATAATTGTAATATTTTTTTAAAAAATAAAACGTTGATTATTTCAACAAAATTTGAAATAATTCATTTTTTTGATGATTAAAATTGCAAAAAGATGTTGCAAAGGCAAAATAAATATGCTATTATAAACAAGCAGACGACGGAGACATACTCAAGAGGCTGAAGAGGCGCCCCTGCTAAGGGTGTAGGTCGGGAAACTGGCGCGAGGGTTCAAATCCCTCTGTCTCCGCCATTATAATGGTCTGGTAGTTCAGTTGGTTAGAATGCCGCCCTGTCACGGCGGAGGTCGCGGGTTCGAGTCCCGTCCAGACCGCCATTAGTTAATTAATTCTGTGTTTACAGAATTTTTTTTATATAAAAAAATAGATTGTTGTAATCTATTTTTTGTGTTTATTAATATAGGCATGCATAATTGCAATCATTGTTTTAGAATCAAATATTTCCCCACTTACAACCATTTGATAAGCTTTATCAATATCGATACGAACTAACTCAATAACTTCATCTTCATCACAATCCGCTGGGTTTTCCACCTTAAATACATCTTTAGCTTGATAAACATACAACCATTCATCACTATAGCCAGGAGTTGGTAAAAATTTTGCAATCAATTCAATCCCTTTAGCACTATATCCCGTTTCTTCTTCTAATTCTCTTAACGCACAAATTTCAGTTTTTTCACTTTCTTCTAATTTTCCTGCTGGAATTTCTAATGTTTCACTAGCGTTAGGATAACGATATTGTTTTACTAGCAGAACTTCATCATCAACGATAGCTAGAACACCAACACCACCACGATGACGGACTACTTCACGGGTTGCAATATTACCATTTTCACATTCAACTTTATCCTTATAAACTTTTATTATTTTTCCTTGATAAATTAACTCACTAGATATTTGTTTTTCCATAAATTCCTCCATTTGATAAAATAATTGATTTTTTTATAAAAATTATTTTAATGATCCACTATAATTTACTATTTAACTCACCGATAGATAAACTCTTTTTTATTGTGAAAAATCATCTCCTTTATTTTAAATTATAACAAAAAAACTATGCGGGGGTGCATAGTTTTTTCTATTATTTCACGTAAGGGTGATAATAGGGGGTATGTAAAGCGAATGTCTTCACTTAACAATTAGATTATAACATTTGTCTCATTAAATGTAAAGGGTTACATTTGCAAATAATAGGCAGTTATTGATATTTGTTTTTATAAAACAAAAACTAATTTTTTAAAAGTATTAGGTAATTTGATACGGTTTTGTTATAATGGTAAATGGTGATAATCTGAATAAAAATAAGAATGGAATTTAGTGTTTAGCCTAAAAAAGTGCATAAAGCCCCTTTCCCCAAGTAGAAGACTACTCTGTTTGAGGTGAGTTGGTAGATTTCCTGATGATAAATTTCAGGATTTCATCCTCAGTTAAGCCAGTGCGGCTGAGCTGATTGAAAGCATTTCTTAAGTTGTTTTTAATATATTCAATACGCTGTTCCTTAGTTGTTTCGACATCTGCCATATCAGACGGATTAAAAACTTCTCCTGTCTTGAGTATATGATAGATGGCTACAAGGATTTTTCTGGCGATGGCTATAATGGCTCTTTTTTTGCCGCGACGCTTGGAAATTTTATTGAATTTGACAGCATAGTAGCTGCATTCTTTATCCTTGAGGGCAGCATGTGCAACCTGAACAAGGCAAGGTTTGAGATAAACTCCAGCCTTTGAAATCTTGACAGACTTTTTCTTGCCGGCTGATTCATTACGGCCTGGAGCAAGTCCAGCCCATGCGGCAAGCTTACGGGCACTGGACCATTGGGTCACATCAATACCAAGCTCGGAAATGATGATGATGGCTGATTTTCTGCTGACACTTGGAACTGTCATCAGAAGCTGAATATAGCTTTCGTAAGCAGCAACCATCCTGTCAATATGCTGCTGGACCTCATCAAGAAGTGAATCGAGCTGTTCCATGTGTTTTTGAACAATCCTGATTCTTGTTTTTTGATACTGATTGAGGCTTGTACCTTCAACAGCACTGAGGATGTCTTCAGGTGAAGCCTTGCATCTTCCATGAACTTTTGAAAGAATATCTTCACTAGTGTATGGTTCGTCTGATAGAATAGTATCGACAACAGCGGAAGCGGATTTACCAAAAACATCAGAGAAAACAAGGTCAATTTTACAGTTTCCAGTGGTAAGTGCATTCTGGAAACGATTCTTCTCAGAAGAACGCATATTGACCAGCTTATACTGATAGCGGGTAAATTCTCTGAGGATGCGAATATCCTTTTCAGGTATGTAACTGGATCTGACGATGCCAAACTTGAAAAGATCGGCAATCCATTTGGCATCCTTGTTGTCATCCTTCTCACCTTTGATAGCCCTGACCCATTTGGGATTGGCAACAACGACATTGGAGATGTGACCTTCCAATGCATTGTATACAGGAATATAGTACTTGCCAGTAGATTCCATGCATACATTATGACAGTTGTTTTCAATAAGCCAGTTTCTAAACTGGACCATCTGGTTATTAAAGGTTGAGAATCTTTTTTTGATGTATCTGGGCTTGACGGATTCAGAGATGCATATAACAGCCACAATGAAAGATTTGTGCACATCAACGCCACAGGCTCTAGGGTAAACAATTTCCATAAATAAAAGCTCCTTTCAAGATATAGAGAAGGAGCACAGTGACTGACTGAGCAACACTAAAAGATTAACTCAAGTCAATGATTAATCTACAGACTCAAAGGACATACTCATGTGTGCTTGAAAAGCTCAGCCCTGCACTGGTTAAAATACTGTTTTGAACTAAACGAGTTGCAGCAATCTACAACTCACCTCACCGTGCTTTGTAGTGTGTGACTCCTTCAGTAAAAATATAAAACAAAATGTCTGTACAAACAAGGTGCTTATTATTCATGACTATGTGTGCCTTGGAGCTGCAGGCGGAAAGGAATGTGTGGTTAAAATGAAAAAATTAAAAATTACAAAAAATGATGCTAATCAGCGAATTGATAAGTATTTAAAAAAATTATTAGTTAATGCTCCAGAAAATTTTATTTATAAAATGTTTCGAAAAAAAGACATTAAAGTTAATGGAAAACGAGTTAATGAAAAATATATCTTAATGGTAGATGATGAAATTGAAATGTTTTTATATGAAGATAAATTTAAAGAATTTACTAAGGAAAAAAGTATTTATGAAGTTAGTAAAACATTTAAAGTTTTATATGAAGATAAAAATGTTTTAATCGTTTATAAACCCGCGGGATTATTAGTTCATGAAGATGCTAATGAATCGATCAATACTTTAACAAATCAAGTATTAAGTTATTTAGCTGATAAAAATGAATTGGATCTAAGTCGTGAAAATACCTTTATGCCAGGGCCGGTTCATCGTTTAGATCGTAATACTAGTGGAATCGTTATTTTTGGCAAAACATTAATGGCTTTACAAAATTTAAATGAAATGATCAAGCAGCGTCATTGTATTGAAAAATCTTATTTAACAATTTGTAAAGGGTATTTAAGAGGTAAAAAAGATATTCATGGTTATATGGTCAAACTGCCTGATCAAGCTCAAGTTAAATTGGTTAATAAGGACCATCCGGGGGCTTTATCAATGGAAACGATCGTTAAACCAGTAAAAAAACAACATGATTTTAGTTTAGTTGAAGCAACGTTAGTAACTGGGAGAATGCATCAAATAAGAATCCAGTTATCAAGTATTGATCATACAATTATTGGTGATCGTAAATATGGGGATTTTACGTTAAATAAACAAATGAAAAAACAATTTGGTTTGAATAATCAATTGTTACATGCTTATAAAATTAAATTTGTCCGTTGTATTGGTGATTTGAAATATTTACAAGGAAAAGAAATAATTTGTCCGATTCCAAATCAGTTTGAAAAAATCATAAAAACTTTATTCTAGATACCTTTAAAAGATGGATTCTTTATTGTATAATTATTGAAGATATATAGGAGGACGAATATGAAATATTACATTGGAATTGATTTAGGTGGTACAAATGTAAGAACTTTACTAGTTGATGAAAAAGGAGCAACATATAGTGAAGTAAAAGATAATACTGAAAGGGAAAACGGGCCTGATTACGTTTGTGCTAAAATTATTCGCCAAATTGAAAGTTTGGATACTAAAGTTTGCGGTGGTTTAGAAGGTGTAAGCGGAATTGGAATTGGTGTTCCGGGACCAGTTGATACGGTTAATGGAACAATGATCATGGCTACTAACTTACCAGGATTTGAAAATTATCCAATTTGCTCTAAATTAGCTGATCGTTTTAATTTACCAGTTTTCATTGATAATGATGCTAATGTAGCTGGTCTGGCAGAAGCATTGCTTGGTGCTGGAAAAAACTATCCAACTTGTTATTATGTAACCATTTCTACTGGAATTGGTGGTGCTTTTATCGTTGATGGTAAATTAGTATCTGGTGGACGTGGTCATGCTGGTGAAATCGGAAATATCATCGTTAAAAACAATGGTTATAAATTTGGTGGTTTAAATCCAGGTGCAGTTGAAGGTGAAGCAAGCGGTACGGCAATTACTCGTAAAGGAAAAGAAATTTTAGGTGAAGACGCTGTTAATCATGCTGGGGATGTCTTTAGATTAGCGGCTGAAGGTAATTTAAAAGCTAAAAGCATCGTTGATGAATGTATTTCTCAGCTAGCAACAATGTTTGCCAATATTGCTCATACAGTTGATCCACATTGCTTTGTTATCGGTGGTGGAGTAATGAAATCACGTGAATATTTCTATGATAGTTTAGTAGAACAATTTAATTCTAAGATTCATGTTGGTATGCGGGGACATATTCCACTATTAAAAACAGAATTAGAAGATTGTGGTGCTATTGGGGCAGCAATGTTGCCAATGTCTAGACTTGGTTAAGAAAGGATTTTTGATCCTTTCTTTTTTCTACTTACTGGTGGTATTTTAATTTAAATAATGTTATTATAAGGCGGTGAGGTGACGAAGATGTCAAAAAGAGTAGTTTTAGGTTTAAGCGGTGGCGTTGATTCAGCGGTTGCTGCATATTTATTGAAAAAACAAGGATATGAAGTTATTGGGGTATTTATGCGTAACTGGGATAGTCAGTTAAATAACGATATTTTAGGAAACCCTAATAATCAGGATGATATTTGTCCTCAGGAAAAAGATTATAATGATGCTAAAGCGGTAGCTAAGTGTTTAGATATTCCGATTAAACGGGTAGATTTTATTAAAGAATATTGGGATTATGTTTTTAAATATTTTATTGAAGAATATCAAAAAGGAAGAACACCTAATCCGGATATTTTATGCAATAAGCATATTAAATTCAAAGCTTTTTTAGATTACGCTAAAGAGCTTTCAGCTGATTATATCGCTACCGGTCATTATGCTAAAGTGATTCATCAAGAAGGAAAAGATTCGTTGATGTTAAAAGGACATGATCATAATAAAGATCAAACTTATTTTTTATGTCAGCTAAATCAGCAGCAATTACGTAATTCATTATTTCCGTTGGGGGAAATTGATAAAACTGAAGTTCGTCAAATTGCGCGTGATTTAAATTTACCGATTGCTAATAAAAAAGACAGTACAGGAATTTGTTTTATTGGTGAACGGAATTTTAAAGAGTTTTTACAAAATTATATTCCTGCTAAACCTGGTAAAATGGTCGATATTGAAACTAATCAAGTTATCGGTGAACATTCTGGGATCATGTATTATACAATTGGTCAGCGTAAAGGTTTAGGTATTGGTGGCGCTGGAGCACCCTGGTTTGTCGTTGGTAAAAATTATGATCAAAATATTTTATATATTTGTCAAGGGGATCAAAAGAAATGGCTGTATTCAACTGGCGCTTTAATTAGCGATGTTAACTGGATTGCTTCAAAAAAACCAGAACATAAAATTGCCTGCAACGCTAAATTTAGATACCGTCAGCAAGATAATCCAATTCAGTTAGAGTTTATTGATGAAAATACTGTTTATTTAACTTTTGACCAGCCAGTCAAAGCAGTAACACCTGGTCAGGCGGCTGTTTTTTATGATGGCGAAATTTGTTTAGGTGGAGGAACAATCGAAACTGTTTATAAAGACGGTAAAGCGATTGAATATCTATAATGATTACATATACAGGATATATTAGGAAGGTTCGTTTTTATAATGAACCTTCAAATTATCTTGTCGCTTCAATTGAAGTCGAACAAGAAGATAAACTAATCACAATGACAGGATATTTAAATAATTTCAACGATTATGATAAATATGAATTTACTGGTGATTATGTAATTCATCCTAAATATGGAAAACAGTTTAAATTAACGGGCTGTCGCATTATTTATGCTAAAGAAAATGATGAATTAATTAAATATTTATCAAGCCCTCTGTTTAAAGGAATTGGTAAAACATTAGCGAGTGAAATCGTTAATACTTTAGGTGAAGATTGTATTGAAAAAATTAAAGCTGATAAACATAGTTTGGATATAGTTCGCGGGATGAGTGAAAAACGGCGAGAAACGATCTATGAAACATTGACTAATAGTGACTATGACCAGGAAGTAATGCAGTTTTTCATGGGACATGGAATTAGTTTGAAAAATTTAGGCTTGATTCAGGCCCATTATCAAGAAAAAACCCTTGATGTTTTACAACATAATCCTTATCAGTTAATTGAAGATATTGATGGGATCGGTTTTAAGACGGCTGATGAACTGGCAATTAAAATTGGAGGTTCTTTAGATGCTCCTGATCGTATTAAAGCAGCGATTATTTACAGTATCAAACAGCATGGTTTTAATACTGGCAGTACTTATTGTCTGCTTGATGATATTAAAAGAGTTTTTAATAAAAATATTTATAATATTGATGACAATACTTTTTATCAATACCTTGATGAATTAGTTAGTGAGGAATTGGTTGTTTTAAAAGACAATCGTTACTACTATTATGAAATGGATGAAGCCGAAAATAATATTGCCAATTATTTAAAACAAAAAATGATGCAAGCAGATGAAATGATCGATGATAAAGAAATTGATCGAATGTTAGAAGATCTAGAAAAAAAACTGGGGATCCAGTATGCCAGCAAGCAAAAAGAAGCAGTTCGTTATTTTTTAAAATCATCATGTATGATTCTAACTGGGGGACCAGGAACCGGGAAAACAACGATTGTTTTGGCATTATTAAAAATCTATAAACAAGTTTTTCCTGAAGATCGTATTGGCTTAGTTGCCCCTACCGGCAGAGCCGCTAAAAGATTAAGTGAATTAACGGGTTTAACAGCTTCAACGATTCATCGATTATTAAAATGGGATCTTCATAGCAATGTCTTTGCAGTTAATGAAAACAACCCCTTAGATCTTGATGTTTTGATCATTGATGAGTTTTCAATGGTTGACACTTTATTATTGCATAAAGTTTTTCTGGCGGGGAAAAAGATTCGTAAAATTTTATTTATTGGTGATTACCATCAGCTTCCTTCAGTAGCGCCGGGAAATTTATTGCATGATCTAATTAAAGCCGGAATCAAGACAATTGAACTTGATGAAATTTTTAGACAAAGCCAGGATTCTGGAATTGTCCAGCTGGCGCATCATATTATTAATGATCAAATTACAGATAATCAGCTTTTTGATCAGTACAGTGATATAAACTTTATTACTTGTGCAAACTATGATGTCGTTAAAAATGTTAAAACAATTGTAAAAAAAGCATTAGATGAAGGCTATGATGCAAATGATATTCAAGTTTTAGTACCGATGTATCAAGGTGTTGCTGGAATTGATGCTTTAAACGATGCTTTACAGGATGTTTTTAATCCCGTTAATGAAGATACTTTAGTTTATCGCATTGGACGTAAAGAATATCGCGTTGGTGATAAAATTTTGCAGTTGAAAAATCGTCCTGATGATGAAGTTTTTAATGGCGATATTGGTACTTTGATCGATATTTGTTTAAAAGATAATTTTGAATATTTACAAGATACTTTGATCGTCGATTTTGATGGCAATATCATTGAATATACGAGTAATGATTTTAATACGATTACTCATGCTTATTGTATGTCGATTCATAAATCCCAAGGAAATGAATTTAAAATTGTGATCATGGCTGTTTTATCTGATTATTATGTCATGTTGAAACGTAATTTGTTATATACAGCGATTACGCGCTGTAAACAGGCTCTCTTTATTTTGGGTGATTTTAAAGCGTTTATGTACGGTTTATATAACTTTCAGGATAGTCGCCGTAAAACTAGTTTGATTGAACGGTTTGCAAATGAAAAAGAATTAAGCGTGTATGATTTCATGGATTAAGGACAAACTAGATTGAGGTGATTTGAAATGATGACTAGAAGCAAGATGCTGTTAGGTCTTACAATTGCATCAATGATGATTTTATTAAGTGAATGTGACTGTGTTGAAGATATGATGTATAGTCTTAAAGAAAAGATGTAAATTTAGAGGCTTGAAAAATAAATAAAGATAGTTTATAATTTGGTAAATCGTTGATAAAGAAGAGTACTATATTGTTTATTTACTAGAGAGAGTATGGCAGGTGGAAATACTTAATGGCATATAGGAAAGCTACTTTGGAGAGTAATTAAAATTTACCGTGTAAGCTACGTTATCGGCTAATTAAGGGCATGAAGTTTTCATGAACTAGGATGGTACCGCGATATAAGTCGTTCCTAGATTAGGAACGGCTTTTTATATTGGAAGGAAAAGGAGAATTAAATGAAACAATTAACTGGAAATCAAGTAAGACAAATGTTTTTAGACTATTTTGCAAGCAAAGGGCATAAAGTAGAGCCAAGTCATTCATTAATTCCTAATGATGATCCTACTTTACTTTGGATCAACGCTGGTGTTGCGGCAATAAAAAAATATTTTGATGGAACGATCAAACCAGAAAATCCCCGCATCACTAATGCGCAAAAATCAATCAGAACTAATGATATTGAAAATGTAGGTAAAACTGCTCGTCACCATACATTTTTTGAAATGCTAGGAAACTTTTCAATTGGAGATTATTTTAAAAAAGAAGCAATTGATTTTGCCTGGGAACTATTAACTGATGAAAAATGGTTTGCTTTTGAAAAAGACAAATTATATATCACTGTTCATGACCATGATGATGAAGCCTATGATTACTGGGTCAATGAAATTGGAATTGGACAAGATCACATTTTAAAAACGGCTGAAAACTTCTGGGAAATTGGTGAAGGACCATGTGGACCAGATTCTGAAATTTTCTATGACCGTGGTGAAAAATATGATCCTGAAGGTTTAGGAACAAAATTATTTTTTGAAGAATTAGAAAATGATCGTTATGTAGAAATTTGGAATTTGGTATTTTCACAATATAATTCTCAAGCTGGATTAAAACGTGAAGAATATAAAGAATTACCACAAAAAAATATTGATACGGGAATGGGCTTAGAAAGAATTACCAGTATTTTCCAAGATGGGGAAACTAACTTTGATACTGATTTATTCTTGCCAATCATTCATCAAGTGGAAAAAATGGCAACAGTAAGCTATCAAGAAAATAAAATGGCTTATCGCGTTATTGCTGATCATATTCGTACTGTAACATTTGCTTTAGCTGATGGAGCATTATTTGATAATGCTGGGCGCGGTTATGTTTTAAGAAGAATTTTAAGACGAGCTGTTCGTTATGGTAAACAAATTGGAATTGAAAAAGCGTTTATGTATAATTTGGTTGCTACTGTTAGTGATATCATGAAAGAATTCTATGATTATTTACCAGCTAAAGTTAATTATATTAGTGATTTAGTTAAAAAAGAAGAAGAAGCATTCCATAAAACGCTATCTAATGGTGAAAAGTTATTAGCTAGTATGATTGAAAAAAACACTAGTGGAACAATTAGTGGTCAAGACGCTTTTAAATTATATGATACTTATGGCTTTCCATTTGAATTAACTTTAGAAATCGCTGAAGAATCTAATTTAAAAGTAGATGAAGCTGGCTTTAAAGAAGAATTAAAGATCCAACAAGAAAGATCACGTGGAGCACGCGGGGATAATGAAAGTATGACTAGTCAAAAACCAGATTTAATGGCTTTTGATTTGCCATCTACTTTTGAATACGATCCTGCTAATATTAATAGTGTCGTAATTGGGTTATTTAAAGATGGTGTTAAAGTTGATGAAATTGATGATTATGGTGAAATCGTTTTTGATACAACTACTTTCTATGCCGAAATGGGTGGTCAATGTGGCGATAAAGGAACAATCTATAATGATAAATGCCAGGCTAAAGTTGAAAACGTGTTGAAAGCTCCAAATCAGCAACATTTACATTTTGTTAAGATTGAACAAGGAAGTATTACTTTAGGTGACATTTTAACTTTAGATGTTGATAAAAAAATGCGTAATCAAATTACGGCAAACCATAGTGCTACTCACTTATTACAGGCAGCTTTAAAACAAGTGTTAGGTGATCATATTAGTCAGGCGGGCTCTTATGTTGATGATCAGCGGTTAAGATTTGACTTTACTCACTTTAAAAAGATTACTAATGAACAGATCAAAGCAATTGAAACTTTAGTTAATAACGAAGTTTTTGCGGGAAATAATGTTGGTATTGAATACATGAGTAAAGAAAAAGCGATTGAAAGTGGTGCAATGGCTTTATTTGATGAAAAATACGGTGATACTGTTCGGGTTGTATCAATTGGTGATTTTTCTAAAGAATTATGCGGTGGCTGCCATGTAAATAACAGTAGTCAGATTGGTTTATTTAAAATTGAAACCGAAGAAAGTGTTGGTAGCGGGGTTCGTCGAATTGAAGCCGTTACTGGTCAAAAAGCTTATCAGGCGTTAGTTCATGAAAAAGAAGTTGTTGATCAAGTTAGTGAAATCTTAAAACTTAAAAACCGTAAAGAAGTTATTAATAAAGTTCAGGCGGTTTATGATGAATTAGGACAAGCTAAAAAAGAAATTGAAAATTTAAATAGTAAATTAAATGCTTTAAATGCAGCTAATAAAGTAAATGATGTTCAAGATATTAATGGTGTTAAAGTATTATTAGTCAATGAAACAATTGAAAGTGCCAAAGCTAAACAATTAGCCTTTGATTTTAGAGATAAACTAAAAGAAGGAATTGTTATCTTGGTATCTGAATATGAAGGTAAATGCTCATATTTTGTTGGTGTAACTAAAGATTATGTTGCTAAAGGTTATAAAGCTGGTGACATCGTTAAAAAAATTAATAATGTAGTTGATGGCCGTGGTGGCGGAAAACCTGATTTTGCTCAAGGTGGCTGTCCGGTTAACGAAAAAGTATCATTGATTAGCGCTGAATTGAAAAACTTCTTTTAATTTATTAGTAATTGGTGTAAAATGAGGATATAGGTGAAACCTTAGGGGGGAATAATATGCAAGACTTAACAAAAACAAAAGTATTTAGCTCTGAAGATATGCGACGCGAAATGATTCGTCAAAATCTAAAAACAGTAATTGAAGCGTTAAATGAAAGAGGTTATAATGCCGTTCATCAAATTGCTGGATATTTAATCTCAAATGATCCTGCATATATTTCTAGTCATAAGAATGCACGAAATATAATTCAGCAAATTGAACGTGATGAAATTATTGAGGAATTAGTAAAATCATATTTGGAGAAATAGAATGAAAAAAATACTAGGTTTGGATCTTGGTTCAAGAACTTGTGGTATTGCTATGAGCGATCTTTTAGGAATGATTGCTCATGGCGTAGAAACATATCGTTTTAAAGAAGATGATTATGAATCAGCGGCGAATTATGTAACTGATATCATCAAGGCTAACCAGATTGAAACAGTTGTTTTGGGGCTGCCCAAACATATGAACGGTGATTTGGGTGAACGTGCTCAAATTTCAATCGATTTTAAAAAACGTTTAGAAACATTATCACCAGAGATTGAAGTTGTTTTAGTTGATGAACGCTTAACTACTAAATTAGCGCAAAATCAATTGATCTTTGCTGATGTTTCTAGAAAAAAAAGAAAAAAAGTAATTGATAAAATGGCTGCCGTAGCTATTTTACAAAGCTATTTAGATAGCAAATAGAAAGGAAATTTAATGGAAGCAAATAAGATCCAGGTTGTTGATAGTGATGGTAATGAAAAAGAGTTTGAAGTATTATTTACTTTCAACAACGATGAATTAAATAAACAATATGTATTATATTATGATGCATCATTAGATGAACCAAGTGTTTATGCATCAGCTTATGATGACCAAGGACAGTTATACCCAGTCGAAGATCCAAGTGAATGGGAATTGATTGAAGAAGTATTCCAAAGTTTTGTTGGTCAGCAAGATGATCATGAATGCTGTCAAAATCATGGTAAAGGATGCTGTCATGATGATGGCGAACATGAATGCAATCACGAACATCATGATGATCAATGCTGTTGTAAAGAAAAAAAAGCTAATTAAATTAGCTTTTTTAGCTTTAAATTTAGAAAGGTGGTAAAAATTAAATGGCAATATTTGGATTATTTGGAAAGAAAAGAATTACCGAATCATTTTTCGTTAATTCATACGGTAATGATCAAACTCGAGGGATTTATACATTTCAAATTGATATTGAAAACGGGGAAATACTTTTTAAAAAATATTTTAAAACACCTTCAGATCCTATCTATAGTTTTAACTATGGACGGTTTGTCTGTGTTACCTATAAAAACCGTTCGGGAACATTAGGTGATGGGGGAATTTGTTCTTATGCAGCTACTTCTGATATTTTAGCGTTAGCTTCTCATATTAGTGATGAAGGAAAGACTTATGTTCATGCCTGCACTAATGGTGATGATGAAACAGCTGATCGTTTATATGCGGTTGATTATTATAATGGTGAAATTGCGGTAGCAAGAATGGCTAAGAAAAAATTGGTTACTACTGTTTTTAATTATCAATTAGAAGGACATAGCATTGATCCAAAACGTCAAAATCAGCCACATCCTTGTTTTGTCACTTTTACTCCAGATAAAAAGCGTTTAGTTGTTACTGACCTAGGATTAGACAAGATTTTATTGTTTGAACCAGTAGATCGCGAAATTGTTTTAGATAAGGAACATTCATTAGATGTTAAACCAGGTTCTGGTCCAAGAAAGATCATGTTTAATCAGGCCGGAACGATTGCTTATGTTTTAAATGAGTTATCATGTACGATTGATGTTTATAAATATCATGATTTAAATTTTGAATTGATTCAAACGATCGATACTTTCCCTAAAGAAGGTTATGAAGATCTTGACAGCACTGCTAGTCAAATGATCTTTAGCGAAAAAGAAGAACGTTTATTTGTAACTAACTGTGGACATGATAGTCTTTCTTTATTTTTGATTGATCAAGAAACAGGCATGTTGAAATATAAAGATTTTGTTGATACGTCACCAAATCCTAAGGATCTAAAAATCTTTAAAGATCAATGGATCGTTGTGGTTTGTCAAAAAGGACAGGTAGCTGAAAGTTATGAATATCGTGAAGAACGTGGTGGTATGCTATTTGAAACAAAATATAGCTATATGATCAACGAACCAGTTTGTATTACAAAATTTGAAACAATTTATTAAAATTTTAAATAGAGATGGAGTCATCTCTATTTTTTATTTCCATACTATAAGTAAATGATTTATGTTTAGAAAAGTTGAAACAGTATCAAAAATATCATATAATGTAAAAAAATGGAGGCGTTTATGAAAAAAATACATAAAATTATTATTGCAGTTGTAGCCAGTATGGTAATCATTGTGATTGGTTTGACTTTTTATTATTTTAATGGTCAAGGTGCTGTTTCATCTAAAGATGAAGAAGTAATCGTAGAAATATCTGGTTCAACTTCTTCAGTATTGACGCAATTAGATAAAGCGGGACTAATTAAAAATAAAACAGTTGCTAGTCTTTATTTGAAATTAAATGATTATGATTTTATTGCAAATACATACATTTTAAATAAAAACATGGATCTAGAAACTATTTGTAAGATTTTAGAAGGGGATAAAAAGTATATTTCAACGGCTAAAGTAACTATTTTAGATGGTGATCGAATTATTGATTGTGCTAATAAAGTAGCCAAGGTATTAGAAATAGATAGTAACGATGTTTTAGCTAAATGGTCTGATCCTGAATATTTAAATAAACTAATAGAAAAATATTGGTTTTTAGATGAAAGTATTTTAAGTAGTGATATTATGTTTTCATTAGAAGGTTATTTTGCTCCGGAAACATATTTTATTGCAGCTACTGATCCTACAATTGAAGATATTACTGAAAAGATGTTAGATCAAATGGATAAGAATTTATCTAAATATCAAGATCAAATTGAAAAATTTACGATCAACAATAATCAAGTAACCATGAATCAGTTTTTATCTTTTGCTTCAGTTGTACAATGTGAAGCTTCTGGAAATAAAGATGATCAAGAAAAAATTGCCGGTGTATTTATCAATCGACTAGAAAAACCGATGCGTCTACAAAGCGATGTAACTGTCAATTATGCTAACCAGGTAAAAACCGTTGCGGTTACATATAAAGATTTAAATGTTGATTCAAAATATAACACCTATAAATATGACGGTTTACCAGTAGGACCAATTAGTATGGTATCGACAGATATCATTGATTCATGTTTAAATTATCAAGATTTTGATGCAATGTTTTTCTTTGCCTTAGAAGATGGAACAGTAATTTATTCTAATACGTATGAAGAACATCAAAAAGTTGTAAGCGAAAATAAGTGGTATTAAGATGAAAGAGTTAATAGAGTTAAAAGAAAAAGCAATTAAAGATAATATTCCTATCATGCAAGATGAAGGCTTAGCTTTTATGATTGAATTGTTTAAACAAAATAATTTTCATAACTGCTTAGAAATTGGCAGTGCGGTTGGTTATTCAGCCTTGATGATGGCAAGTAATATCAATGATTTCAAAGTAGAAACAATTGAATTAGATGATAACCGGTATAATCAGGCTAAAGAAAATATTAAAGCATATAAGATGGATAAACAGATTATCATTCATCATGATAATGCTTTAACACTATCTTTAGAAAAATTAGTGTTAGCTAAATATGATTGTTTATTTATCGACGGGGCTAAAGCACAGTATCAAAAGTTTTTTGAAAAATATATGCCATTAGTAAATGACAATGGTATTTGTGTCGTTGATAATTTGGATTTTCATGGCATGGTTTTTGAAATTGAGAAGATCAAAAATCGTAATACTAGACAATTAGTTAAAAAAATTAAACGGTTTAAAGACTGGATCTTAAGTAATGAAGAATATGATGTCAAATATTATCATATTGGTGATGGTATTTGTGTAATCAAGAAAAGGTGATGAAATGGAATTAGTATTAGCTTTAAATAGTGATAAATTTATCTATGATTATTTAGATATTGGCGTAAAATATTTTGTTGTGGGAACAAAATATTTTTCATGTCGTCAGGCATTAAGTTTGGATTATGATGAATTAAAAAAATTAAAAGATAAATTAGGTAAACAAAAATTATGGGTATTAGTTAATGCCTTGATTGAAGAAAGTAATTTAGAAGGATTAGAAGAACATTTAAAATATTTAAATGAATTGAATGTTGATGGAATCTTATTTCAGGATTTTGCAGTTTTACAGTTATGTAAAGAACATCAATATTCTTTTGAGATGATTTATTATCCGGATACTTTAAATACTAATCAGGCAACGTTAACTTATTTGCAGTTACAAGGGGTTAATACTGCTTTTTTAGCACGGGAAATACCGTTAAGTGAAAAGCAGATGATTTCTAAAAATGTTGATTTAAAAACAATGGTTCAAGTCCATGGTGTTGAATATATGGCTTATTCAAAGCGAAAATTATTAACTAATTATTTTAAAGAAATTAATCAAGAACCAAAAGTATCAATTAATGATAATATAACGATTCAGGCTAATGGTGTTGATTATGCCTGCCATATTTATGAAGATCAATTTGGCTGTCATATATTAACTAAACAGCAGTTATGTACATTGGATGTGTTAAGTCAAATGAGTGATTTTGATTATTTATATATTGAATCATTATTTATTGATGATTTAAAGCTGGTAGCAATTGTTGATCTTTATCAGGAAGCGATCAATCATTATAAAAAAGGTTTATTTGGCAAAGTAGCCCATGATTTAAAAAATCAATTAAATCAGTTAACGCCAGAAATAGACTACTATCATAGTTTTTTATTTGATGCTACGGTTTATAAAATTGTTGATGTAAGAAAGCGGGAACAAGATGAGAAAAGTAAGTAAAATAATTGATGGAAAGAGAGTAATTATTAAAAAACCAGAATTATTAGCACCAGCAGGAAATTTAGAAAAATTAAAAGTGGCCATTCGTTATGGCGCTGATGCTGTTTTTGTCGGTGGCAAAGAGTTTTCTTTACGCTCTAGCGCTTCTAATTTCAGTTTAGAAGATATTAAAGAAGCCGTAAGATTTGCCAATAATTATAATGCTGCCATTCATGTTACTTGTAATATTATTTTACACCAGGATAATTTACAAGGAATTAAGGAATATTTAACAGCATTAGATGATGCTGGAGTTCAGGCAATCATCGTTGCGGATCCGTATATTATGAAAGTAGCTAAAGAGTTGAATTTAAACTTGGAAGTGCATGTTTCAACGCAGTTATCGACGTTAAATTCTAAAGCAATCCAGTTTTATCAAGAATTAGGAATGGATCGGGTAGTATTAGGACGGGAAGTATGCTTTGAAGATCTAAAAACAATTTTAAATAAAACCGATTTAGATATTGAATATTTTATTCATGGCGCCATGTGTATTCATTATTCCGGACGCTGTATGCTATCTAACTACTTTTCACGTCGTGATGCTAATCGTGGTGGCTGTTCACAATCTTGTCGCTGGTATTATGATATTTATCAAAATGATCAACAAATCAATCATGATGGGATTATTCCTTTTAGTATGTCAAGCAAAGATATGGCTTTGATCAACCATATTCCTGAATTAATTGAAGCCGGAGTTGATTCATTAAAGATTGAAGGGAGAATGAAATCATTACATTATATTGCTACGGTTGTTTCAACTTATCGTAAATTAATTGATGATTATTGCAATGATCCTGATAACTTTGTTTTAACTGATAAATATTATCAAGAATTACAAAAAGCTGCCAATCGGGCTTTATGTACTGGCTTTTATGATAATCAGGCTGATAATCATAAGCAAATTTATAATCAGCGTGATGAACATCCAACTCAGGAATTTTGCGCCCGAGTTATTGACTATGATCATCAAAATAAGCTGGCAATCATTGAACAGCGTAATTATTTTAAAGTCGGTGACCAAATTGAATTTTTTAGTCCTAATCATGAAAATATCATTATTCCCGTTACTAAGATTTTTAATGAAGATAATGAAATGGTGGAAATTGCCAACCATCCAATGGAAATATTAAAGTTGCCAGTTGATTTTGTGTTAGAAAAAGATGATATGGGAAGAAAGGTGATTTGATGAAAAAGCCAGTTATTATTGGTATTGCTGGCGGTAGTGCTTCTGGCAAGAGTTCAATCGCTAATGAGATATATCAATATTTTAAACATGATCATTCAGTTAAAATAATTCGTTTAGATGATTATTATAAAGACCAATCCCATCTAACCATGGAAGAGCGGACAAAAATCAATTACGATCATCCAATGGCTTTTGATATGGATTTGTTAGTTGAGCATTTAGATCTGTTAAAAGCTAATCAGCCAATTGAAAAACCAGTATATGATTTTACGATTCATAATCGATCAGATAAAATAGAAAAAATCGAACCGCGTGATGTCTTTATTTTAGAAGGGGTATTTGTTTTACAAGAAAAGCGGATTAGAGAGCGCTGTGATATTTTAATTTATGTGGATACAGATGCTGATATTCGCTTTATTCGCCGGTTAAAAAGAGATATGAAAGAAAGAAACCGTTCGTTAGATTCGGTGTGTAATCAATATTTAACTACTGTTAGAGTAATGCACGAACAGTTTGTTGAGCCATCTAAAAAATACGCTCATCTAATTATTCCTGAAGGTGGCAGCAATACAGTGGCAATTGATTTACTGATTGCTAAAATTTTAGCAATTGTTAGCTAAGTTAGGCTAGATATTTATTATGAATTATGCTATATTAATGACTACGAGGTGATATTATGGAACACGAAAAGGTTTTATTGACCCAAAGTGGTGTTGAAAAACTAGAACAAGAAAAAAATAACTTAATTAACGTTGAAAGACCTAAAGTTATTGAGGAATTACAATTAGCACGTTCTCAAGGTGACTTATCAGAAAATGCTGATTATGATGCTGCCAGAGAAAGACAAGCGCACTTAGAAGCTAGAATCAAAGAAATTGATTACATGTTACAACATGCAGAAATCATTTCTGAAGATCAAATGGATCTAAAAGTAGTTAAACCAGGAACTACGGTTACTATTTTAGATTTATCAGAAGATGACGCTGAACCTGAAAGTTATAAAATCGTAGGGTATACGGAAACTGATCCATTAAATGGTAAGATTTCTAATGAATCACCATTAGCTAAAGCGGTATTGGGTCATGGTGTTAATGAAATCGTAACAGTTGGGGTAGCTGAACCATACGATGTAAAAATCTTAAATATCGAATTTAAAAACTAGAATTGCTTCTAGTTTTTTTATTCTTCTAATCTTTTTTTGTAAAAAGATAATATTACTACAGTAGCAATCAAGATAAACGGACGTGAGATAATATTAATAACATTTAAATCACCTAAATTTAAAGCAATTGCCATTAAGGCAAACAACAAACCACAAAGCAAACTATGATAAATGGCTTTTTTATCAAATGTTTTGACAATTAAAAAGCCCCAAATCATCATCATTATTCCGGCAAACAAATTAATTAGAAGATGATAAATAAAATTAGACATGTGTATAAAGCTAATTATTGTGGCCATGATAATACTAATAAGAGTAAAACTGATTAGGATAAATAGGGCGAATTTTAAGTATATTTTTAAATATGATTTCATATTTCCCTCCTTTTTGTCTTATTATATTATATTGAAGGAATGATCAAATATGAGTATTTTAGATGTGTTTTTAATTAGTTTAGGAATATATATTTATTTAAGTGTTTTATTACGTTTTTTTGGAAAAAAGGAATTTAGTCAGTTAAATGTTTTTGATTTTGTGGTTTTTTTAATTATTGCGGAAATAATGATCAATACATTAGGCGATGGCGATTTTACCTTTGTTCATGGAATTGTTGCAACAATGACTTTGATTATTGTTGATCGGTTGGTATCGATCATTACCATGAAATCAAAACGATTACGAGATTTATTTGAAGGAAAGCCAACGTACATTATCTTTAAGGGTAAATTGAATCAAGAGGGGATGAAACAGCAGCGTTATAGTGTCAATGATTTAACGCATCATTTAAGAGTCAATGATATCGATAGTATTTCTAAAGTAGAATTTGCCCTGTTGGAAACTAACGGTTCATTATCAATCATTACTAAAGATCAATGTGTAGTGGAATTGCCTGATGCTTTGATTCTTGATGGAATTGTTGATGAAGATAATTTAAAACTAATCAATCGAGATCATAACTGGTTGAATAAAGAATTACATAAACAGGGAATTGATCGTATAGAAGAAGTATTTTGTGCTATCCCGGAAAAAGGACGGCTGTTAATTATTAAAAATAAATAAAAAAGAGATTTCATCGAAATCTCTTGATAAATAATTTTAACCTAATAGCATCCGGTCATTAGCAAATTCTTCACCACTGGCTTCTTCAAACTTATGCAATAAATCTTCAACTGTTAACTGTTTCTTTTCTACACCCTGAACATCATAGATAATATGACCATTATACATCATGATCAATCTATTTCCCACATCAATGGCATCACGCATATTGTGAGTGACCATCATGGCAGTTAAATTTTGTTTAGTAATGATTTCATTAGTTAGTTTTAATACTTTAGCTGAAGTTGCCGGATCTAAAGCAGCCGTATGTTCATCTAATAACAATAATTTTGGCTTTTGTAAAGTCGCCATCAATAATGTAATTGCTTGACGCTGTCCACCTGAAAGTAATCCCATTTTAGTAGTTAAACGTTCTTCTAAACCTAAGTTTAAAGATTTAACTAATTCATAATATTGAGCTTTTTCTTTTTTAGGTACACCCCAGGCTAAACCGCGTTTTTTACCGCGCCGATTGGCTAAAGCTAAATTTTCTAAGATTTGCATATCACTAGCTGTTCCTAACATAGGATCTTGGAATAAACGGCCGATCTTTTTAGCTCGCTGATATTCTGGCTGTAAGGAAATATTTTCACCATCAAGTTCGATCGTACCACAATCTAAGGGATGTAAACCAGAAATCATATTTAATAGTGTTGATTTACCAGCCCCGTTACCACCAATGATCGTAACAAAATCACCTTCATTTAACTGTAAGTTAATGTTATGCAAAACCTTTTTTTCATTAACCGTACCTAGATTAAACGTTTTACATACATTGGTTAATTTAAGCATGTTCGTTCTCCTTTCCGGTTAATTTTTTATATAAAGATAACTGTTTACGTTTACCAAGCATAATTGGGATCGTTAAAGCAATACCAACTAAAAGTGCTGTTAATAGTTTTAAATCATCAGTATTTAAGCCCATTTGTAAGACGATAGCAACAACGATTCGATAAATAATTGAACCAATAATGATTGCTGACAGTTTTAAAGCAAAGCTTCCTTTTTTGCTGGTAAAGATTACTTCACCAATTACAATAGAAGCTAAAGCAATAACGATAGCTCCAGTACCAACACGTACATCAGTTGCCTGGCTATATAAAGCATATAAACCACCAGATAAACCAACTAAACCATTACTAAGAGTTAAACCTAATAATTTCATTGTATCGGTATTGATTCCTAGTGAACGGGCCATTTGTTCATTATTACCAGTTGCTCTAATTGATGAACCTAATTCAGTTCCAAAAAACCAGTATAATAAAGCAATAAAACCAATGACAAAAATTAATGAAATAATTAAAGCAATATAATATTTATTAACATCTAACATGATTGATAAATCATTAAATAAAGTATTAGCTGTTGTAAGTGGTAAGTTAGCACGACCGCCCATAATTCTTAAATTAATTGAATAAAGACCAATTTGTGTTAAGATCCCGGCTAAAATAGCAGGAATTTTACATTTAGTGTGCAAAAATCCAGTGATTGCCCCAGCAATCGCACCAGCTAAAATGGCAATTAGTAATGCCAGTAAAGGATGAATGCCATTTAAAACACTAATCGCACAAACGGCACCACCAGTTGCAAAGCTGCCATCAACAGTCAGATCGGCAATATCTAATAATCTAAAAGTAATGTAGACACCTAAGGCCAAAAAGCCCCAAACCAAACCTAAATCAACGGCACCTAAAAAAGTATAAAATAAACCCATTTTTAACTCCTATTCTTCAACGAAAGTTGCTTCTGGATAATCTTCTTTATTGATTGTAATACCACATTTTTGAGCAACTTTTAAATTAATGACCATTGTACAGTTTTCACTGTCCAAATGAACAATTGGTGTATTAGCTGCTGTTTTTTCACCTTTTAAGATTGCTAAAGCTTGTTTTCCTGCTTCACGTCCTAAATTTTCATAGTTGATTCCATAAGTAGCTAAACCACCATTAACAGTCATTCCTTCTTCACCAACAATGCAAGGAATCTTAGCTTCTGATGTAATTGCTTCAACACTGCTCATATATGTTGCAAGTAAGTTATCAGTTGGAATATAAACAACATCGTTATCATCACTAACGATCTGACTGGCAACAGCCTGGATATCATTAGAATCAGTAACTGTATAAACTTTGTAGTCTAATCCTTTATCTTTAGCTGCTTCTTTAGCAATGTCACCTTGAACGATTGAATTATCTTCACTACCACAATACATGATTGCTACTTTTTTAGTTTCTGGCAATAATTCCATCATTAAATCAAATTGATCAGCAATTGGTGTTAAATCACTAGCACCAGTTACATTACCACCTGGTTTATCGTTACTTTTTACTAATTTAGTGCTTTCGTAATCAGTAACTGAACATCCAACGATAGGAATGTCAGTAGTTGCATTGGCAACTGCCTGTAAAGCTGGAGTAGCAATTGCATAAATTAAATCATTTCCATCATTAACTAATTTATCGGCAATTGTCGTGCAGTTAGAAGTATCACCGGCAATTTGATAATCAATATTTTTTTCTTTGACACCAGCTTCTACTAAAACATCTTTAAAACCCTCATAAGATGCATCTAAGGCATCATGTTGCATTAACTGAATAACCCCAATTTTTACTTCTGATAAATCTTTGACCTCAGTGCTTCCATCACTTCCGCCAGTTCCACATCCTGTGATACTAGCACACATTGCAAGTGCTAATAATCCGCTTAATAGCTTTTTCATAATCTACCCTCCAAATATTATTTTCAATTTTTTAAACAAAAAACGTCCTCGTTTAGAGGACGACAGAATCGCGGTACCACCCCAAATTTGCTACCTGGTTGCCCAAATAGCCTCGTTAAGTATGAAACTTATCTAAAATAACGGTTAGTCCCGGGATTGCCTACATATCAGCAATCCAACTCCATGATGAATTCAATATAGTTTAACGTATTGTTTTCACCAGCCACAATATCTCTAATATCTAAACTATATTTACTAGTTCACTTCATAGTCATTGTTTAATAAATTGTTAAAAAAATCATACGATATTGAATTGTTTTTGTCAATGTTTTTTCGGCGATTTACGTTAATTGTAATAATAATATTTATTTATGATAATAATATATCCAATGACATCATAATGACAAAACCAATCATAAAACTAATTGTTCCTAAATCAATATCTTCACTGGCATTAGCTTCAGGAATTAATTCTTCAACACAGACAAAAAACATTGCCCCGGCTGCAAAACAGAGCATAAAAGGCAAGATTCCATTAGCAATACTGGCAAAGATAAAACCAAGCAGGGCAGCAGGGACTTCAACCAAAGCCGAAAACTGACCATACATCATTGCCTGAAAGCGACTTTTACCACATTGTAACATCGGTAATGATATGGCAGTTCCTTCCGGAAAGTTCTGGATTCCAATACCGATTGCTAAAATCAAGGCACTTAAATAATTGCCATCAACTGCACCAGCAAAAGCAACACCTACGGCTAGACCTTCAGGAATATTATGCAAGGTCATTGCTAACATCAATAATTTATTTTTAGAGTATTTAGTGGGATTGATTCCTTCCTGGACATTTAAAATAGCGTGTTCATGGGGTAGAGTTTTATCAATTAACATTAAACATAAAACACCACAAATAAATCCAAAGGGAATCATTAATAATGATAGCTTGCCACTATTTTCTAACTGTTCCTTAGCTGGTAAAAGCAATGAAAAAAATGATGCAGCAATCATAATACCAGCTGATGAACCTAAGGCAATACAAACTAATTTTTTATTGGCTTTTTTTACAAAATAAACTAAAGAAGCTCCAAAAAAGGTCATTAACCAGTTAAATGTGGCCACTATTAAAACAATTATAATTGGATTAAATGATAATAAAATATCCATTATTTCACCTCAATTATTAATATGTTTTTAAAATATTTCCCTCTAGGCTATCTACTTGAGAAAATGAAGATCTTATGTTATGATTATGCTATTAGGAGTGGATATCAATGGAAGAAATGACAATTGCAATGCAAAATTATTTAGAACTAATTTATGAGCTTTCTTTAGACGGGAAAAAAGCTCGAGTTAGCGACATTGCAAAGAGATTAGGGGTATCGAAGCCAAGCGTTAACAATGCGGTTGTTGTTTTATCTAAAAATGGTTATGTTGATTATGAAAAATATGCAGATATTAAATTAACGCCAAAAGGGATTGAAATGGCAGAATTTTTTTGTAATAAACATCAAACTATTAAAAAATTATTTATTGAAGTTTTAAATATTGATGAACAGATTGCTGATAAAGATGCTTGTTTGATTGAACATGTTATCTCTGATGAAAGTATTAAAGCAATGCAGGCTTATTTAAAAAAAATGCAAAAATAGTTTTATCATAAAGATAAAACAAAAACAGGCAAGATTTTTGCCTGTTTTATTTTTAATATCCAAAATTAATATATTCTTCAGTAGTAATAATTAAAATAGCTTTATTAGTAACAACGTTTTTCTTACGATCAAAAGTTTCAAGTGGTGTATATTCAACCTTATCACGTCTTTGAACATCTTCATCATAAACATAATCAGCTTGTCTAAAGAAAATACCGTCCTGATCATGACGAGAAATTGTTCCAATACCTCTATCCTTATTATAATGAACTACTGTACCTTCAA
>NZ_JAGHEW010000260.1 GCF_017889095.1 Thomasclavelia sp.
CAGTTGATTACTTTACTATATACCGGGATTAAATTTTCAATCTCCCGATTGGGACCTAGCAGACGGTTGTATACTGCCAAGTCATAAGTAGCATCCCTTATTGGCATTGTTTTATCAATCCAGGTCTGGTTTTCTATACAATTAAAACATCATGGTTTTCAATGATACAGTGATAGATGATATCACGTCTTCGATCAAGGACTATGTTTCCAAAGCGGGCAGCTGCATCACTGTTAAAGTCATAACAGTTTTCTCTAGTTAAGACAGTTTTACCATTAAAGGCAACTACATTAGAAAAATCAGTAAAACGATCTTTGTTTGCAAAATAGATTCTGGCATTAATATCGTGGTTTCCCAAAATTATCCCTCTTTTTTAAAAGTAACGGACAATTTCTAATCAAGTACATTATAGCAGTAAACTATAATTAAAAATAGAATTATCCGTTCTATTATATATATACAACCGCACTTGATAAAATTACTTTTATTTTTTTAAAATTTGTAGAAATTTTTTTAAAGGGATAAAAATAAACTAAAATCTTTAGAATATATCAAAGCTTATGATAAGATATTTTGTATTTAAAAACCTTGGCAAATACCAAGGTTTTATTAATTATCTAATTTTAGTACCACAAGCTGTACAGAAACGATCATTAGGATCTAACGGTTTACCACATTTTGGACAGTTAGACATTGGTTGAGGAGCAGGGTTTCTATTAGTATTAGCTTGAATAGTTGCTCCACATTTAGTACAGAATTTTTGTCCTGGTTTTACGATTGCACCACAACTTGGACAAGTTGAAACAACTGGTTGTGGTTCTGGTTCCACCGGCTGTGGTTTGACTGGTTCTTGAACAACTGGCTGATCGTCAAAAGTAAATCGTTCAGTTGGCTTTTCAACTGGCTTTTCTAAACTGGCTCCACATTTAATACAGAATTTTTGATTTGCACTAACTTCTACACCACAGCTTGGACAACGCTTAATTTCTTCTTTAATTACCGGTTCTGGTTGCGCTGGTTCTGGTTCTTTTAAATTAGCACCACAGCTAATACAAAAAGCTTGCTGCTCGCTAACTTCTGCTCCACATTTAGGACATGTTTTCATTGCCGGTTTAGCTTCTTCTACTTGTGGTTCAATAACTTCTTCCTCTGCTACTGGCTCTTCAATCATCAATTCATCAATTACTGGTTCTTCTACTTCTTCGATTGTTTTAGCTTGATTTAAACATTCCGTTATTTGATCAAATAATGGTAATAACTGTGGTAAAGGATCTTCAAAACCACCATTATAATAAGCTTCCCCTAATTTACGATATAACTCATCTAATACTTTATTTTCTTGACACATATTATTTCTCCTTATTATCCTAATTTAAATAAATGCTCTTTTTCATTAATATAAATTGCCATTCCCCTTGGCAAATAATAAACTCGTTTACCTAATGGCTGTCCACTTTTTAAATAAACTGTATTCATCTGATAAGGTTCAATGCAATATTCCTGGTATTCAGGAATGTAATATAAGCAAGCTAAAGCTGTTTCGCTTTCCATGTCTTCAACTAAAATATCACTATTTTCATTTTTAAAATAAACAGGAACTTTATTTTCTAATAAACAAGCCTGATCCTGGTACTTACCACTTTTACCAATAAGTATCCCATAAAACTCTTGATTACTAAAATCCATATTAATCTCCTTTCCAATTATTCATTTTCTATTTCATCAAATAAAATCTTTTTTTGCTTTTTAAATCTTTTATGATTAACGGTCAAGGAAATAGTACAAACAATAATTCCCAAAATACCACCAATCGTTAAGATAAGTCCATTGGTAATTGTCATAACCATCCTCCTCTTTCAACTTGTTGATACAAACTATCTAATAAAGCCATTTCAGCATCATTAGAACTCTTACTATCTTGATATAATTCTTTAGCTTTTAAATAATATTTTTCAAATTGCTGATAACTACGCTGACTATTATCTTTTGCTTCCTGCAAGTCAATCTCTAAAAAAGCATAACGTTTATAAATATTATAATCCTCATTATATGTCTTTAACATATAATCAAGTGTATTAGTTACTTGATCATAATCTTTTAATTTCATATTTAAAACGACAATATTATCATAAGTATCATAACTATCCCAATTATTATCAATTACCTGTTGCAAATAAGTCAAAGCTTCTTTTCTTGAAGCATCAGTATTCAAATCAATATTAACCTGAATCAATCTTTCCAGTAATGTCATTTGATAAGTAACCGGCAAGCTGTCAACAGCTTCAGTTAATATATCATGAGCTTTATTTAACTCTTGATCATCTACATAAATATCACTCATCAATACATACGCCCGTTCTTTTAATTCATCATCATCACTTATCTTTAAACAATGATCAAAGTTTTCAATGGCGATATCATCATTATCTAATGATTTATTGATTTCCCCTCGAGCATAATACAAAGAATCTTCACTTAAACCATGTTCAATTGCTTTTTCTAATTCTTCATTGGCAAGATCTAATTCATCATTATAAGCTAATGCAATTGGGTAATCAGGATATAATTCTTCATCATACCCTAGATAATCAACAGCACTAGCAAACTGATCAACAGCATCCTGGTATTCTTCTAATTCAAAATAACAATTACCACTGATGCCATAAAAATAACCAATTTTATCTTGATTAATATCAATTCTTTCATTATCCAAAACATCATAATCAATAAATTCAATACATTCTTGATACTTATCTTGCTGATATAAAGACAAAGCATTTTGATAATAACTTTCTAAAGAACTAGGAAGTAATTCTCTAGCTTCTTTAAAAACCTCACTTTGTTTATCAAACTGTTTAGCGATACGATATTCTTTTTGGCTGGCAACCAGTTCATTATAATATTCTACCCGCTCAAGCTTTAAAGTATAAATTCCCAGTCCCGTTAAAACAATACTTACAGCTAATAATAGCGTTAAACTTATTTGGATGATCCGCTGTTTTTTTATCAAACTTAAATAACGTTTATCATCTAATGGCATATTTTTAAATGCCTGATACATTTCATAAGCACTTTGATAGCGATCATTTTTATTATAGCTTAAGGCTTTTTTGATAATTCTTGTAAAAGTTTCACTAGTATTATTAATTAAAGTGACAAAATCAGGATTATTTTCATCATATTTCTTCTTAGTCGCTAAATAATATAAAGTAGCACCAATACTATAAATATCACTTTTTTCATCCAATTTAACTTGATCATCATGATTTAAAGCTATTGATCTTTGTTCTGGTGATGAATATCCATTAGTATAACCAAGCATAGCTGTTCCATCTAAGAAAAAAGAAATATTAAAATCAATTAAACAGATATTTCCGTCAGGTCTTAACATAATATTAGCCGGTTTAATATCACTATGAATAATTGGTGGATTTTGACTATGTAAGTAGTTCAAAGCTAAACATAACTGCATCGCCCAGCTAATTAGCTGCTGATTAGTAAACTGATAGCCTTGATCACATAACTGTTTAAGCGATTGTCCAGGAATATAAGACATGACCGTGAAAACTTTATCTTTGATATAAAAGAAATCAAAAACCTGAGGTAAATAAGTATGCTGTAAATTTTTTAAAATATCAACTTCCCGTCGATTACTTTCTAAATTACGAGATACTCGTTTAATTTGTTTTAAAACTACCAGTTTTTCTAATCGTTTATGGTATGCCAGATAAACAACACCGCCAGTGCCTTCACCAATTTTACTTCTAATTTCATAGGTTTGATTAAAATAATCCATCTTATGCCTCTTCAATCAAGAAAAACTGAAAATATTCATCAGCCAATTTGAATTGCATCCCATCTTCTAATTTAACCGTTGCTTCTAATACTTCTTCATCAACAAAAGTGTGATTAGATGAATTTAGATCCTTTAAATAATAACCATCATCTTCTTGATAAATAAGTGCATGATTACGGGAAATCGCTGGATTATTCACTACAATATAATCAGCTTTAGACCCCTTTCCTAAAATAAACTCATCCTGATTGATCATGATCAGCTCATTAGTTTTTAATCTTTTGACATAAGCATAAGTTTTTTTAAGCAATATAGTCGGTTCATCATCACCAGCATTTAAGATTACTGTAGCATCATCATCACCAATATCCCCAAATAAATCAAAATCAGCAAATATTTCATTACTTTCATCTTTTTTTACATCTTTAACTGTTTCGATTTTTTCTTTTTTAACCATTGCAATTGGTTCACGAATAATTACATCTTCACTAAACCCCGGATTTTCAATTTCTGGTATTTCCACTTCATTTACAGGAACCCATTTGATCATCATAATACCCTCCTTCTTATAAAAAAACATTGTTAGTTTCTTTTAAATACTTTAAACTAATTATAATTTAAAATATCCAATAAAGAAATACCTAAACAATGTTTTAAACTCATTTTTATCAATCAAAAAAATGAACTAGGTTCAATATACCAGCTGCCATCAATTTCAATAACCATTATTTCACCATCATCTTCATCTCTTTCACCACTAGAATCAGTAATAATAAAAGTAAGGTCTAGAATCTTAGCATCACTAATAGTTAAATCAACACCAAAATCAGATTTTAGCTCATCTTTGGCTTCATCAATTTCATCCTGGCTACAATCATATACTTCACTGATTTCATAACTAAACTCGCAGCCTTCATATTCTGAAAACATTTCTTCTTTTAACTGCGATGAATAGAGACTAATAATACTTTTTACATCAATTCCTGATTCTTTGGCATATTCATCGAAAATTTCTTCAGGAATAGCTGAAAGAAAAGCTTCGATATCTTGATCATTCATCGCATCAACGATTGTTTCAATTGGCTTTTCATAATTTGATGAACTTCCACCAAATATATCTATTCCTAAAATATAACGGCACCCTAAATAACCAACAACTATTACAGCTACTATGGCAATAAGATAACGAACCATCTTATTTTTTGGTTTATTTGCAGTAACTTGATTATTTGTTGGACCACCATTTTCATTAAAAATAATTGGATTTTCTTGTTTCAATGACGCTCCACATTCAGGACAAAACATTGCCCCATCATCAATTTGCTTTCCACATTTTGGACAAAACATATTCCATTCCCCCTACTACTAGCGATTTTCATGACTGCTGATAAATTCAGTATTTTGTTTTTCAATCGCACTTAAAACACTTTCATCAAAAGCATCGGCTTCAACTGTTCCTTGATACCATGATTTTGAATTAAAATAATTTTGCAAACTTTCATCGTTGAACTTTCTACCATGACGAGCATAAATTTCATTCCGCCCAATTCTTAACTGTTCGGCTGATTTTCCTTGTAAGTCAGCTTCTGTCAATAATTGCGTGCTACTATTAGGGAATA
>NZ_JAGHEW010000261.1 GCF_017889095.1 Thomasclavelia sp.
CCACCCGAAGGTCCAACTAGTGCTACTGATCTGCCAGAATCAATATGAATATTTAGATCTTCTAAAACTTTTTCATCACCGTAGCCAAAACTTACATCTTTATAATCAATAACTCCTTGAACATTTTCTAAATCATGGCTATCAGGTGCATCTTTAATTTCAACCGTTGTTTCCATGACTTCATTAAATCTTTTAAATCCTGAATAACCTTTTTGTAGCATTTCCGTAAACTCAACTAGCACTTCAATTGGCGTAATAAAGATATTAATATACAAGGCATAAGTAGCTAAAGATACTGGTTCTAAGCTGCCATCAGCAATAAATAACCCACCAGCAACTAAAATTGTTACATATAACAAGCCCTGAAAGAAATTATTACCACCTTGGAATTTCCCCATACAATGATAATTATTTTTCTTACTTTCTAAAAATCTTTCATTACTTTTGGAAAACTTATTCTTTTCAACATCTTCATTAGCAAACGACTTAACAACTCGAATTCCTGCCAAAGTATCTTGCAGTGAAGCATTGACACCAGCAATTTTACGACGATTATCCATAAATGTTTTTTGCATCTGTTTATTTTGTCGTAAAGAAAAGAATAGCATCATTGCCGTTACTAATATTAATAATAATGTTAGCGGTACATGAATATACATTAATAAAATAAATGAACCAATGATTTTAAGTAACGAAATAAAAATATTTTCTGGTCCATGATGTGCAAATTCACAAATATCAAATAAATCACTAACTAACTTACTCATCATTTCCCCAGTATTATTACGATCATAATAAGAAAAAGATAACTGTTCATATTTATCGAATAAATCTTTACGCATATCTCTTTCCATCATGGCTCCCATAATATGCCCCTGAGCCGATACATAGTATTTACAAATAGCTCTGATTCCATACATGATTAATAAAATAACCGCTAAAACTAATAAACTATTCATAATTTCAGCTGATGATAATTTATATAAAGTATCGTTTAAATAGTTTAGTATTTGTGGAAAAGCTAAATCAACCAAACTAATAATCAAAGCACAAATCATATCAATAATAAATACTTTTTGATAAGGTTTATAATAACTGATAAATTTTTTCATTATCTTCATCAAAATTTCCCTCCTTTAGCTTAACCATTATAGCACAAATGACAAAAATAGCCATCTTTGAACATTTAAAAATACTGCATTTTTCATTAACTTGGTATTTACTTTTTATAATTAAATGAATATTGTTTACTTGATTTATATCTTTATCTTTTTACTAACTGCTTTTAGACAAACTTACATTAAATAGTTAATTTTTCTTAAAGTCATTTATAGTTTCTTTATATCATAAATAGACAAACTATTAATTTCTAATAGTTTGCCTAATTAAATAACTGTTTATCATTACCACTGTCGATTTTAAAGAAAATAACCAAAACTAATGCGACAATCATCAATCCTAAACAAATCAGATATAAATTTGAATATGTTGTTATGTCTAGTATTTGTCCAGCAAAGTTTTGAAATATAATTGATACTAAATTCTTTAATGTTGCTACAAAAGCTAAAGCAGTGATTTGATTCTTTTCATCGATTAACGTATTGACTACTTTTAAGTTGATCATGATATATAACATCCCAGCTGGATGTTTGGCCATCAATGTCGCTAAAATGATAAAGACCATCGGTAAATCAAACCCATATACAACGCACTGTAAACATACCATACTGATTGAGATGATTAATAGTGTTTTATTGGCTATCTTATCCATAAATTTATTGGAAAATAAGACTAACGGCGCTTCACAAAAAACAGCTATCGATAAAATGGTCGAAGCAATATCAACATCTAACCCTTTATCCGTTAACATTGTCGGTATAAAGGTATTACCCATATTGGTAACACCATAAAAGATGGCACAGATAGCTAAATAATACAAGTATTTACGGTTCTTTAATATACTTCCTGATTGCTTTTTAGAATCTGCGGTTTCTTTTGTTGCTGCTGTACTTTGACTAGGTGTAGTTCCTAATAGTCCGATAATACAAAACATCATCGTCATGACAAAAACAACAAAGATTGATTTTGGTGATATCTTGTCATATAAAAGTCCAGCAAACTGAGAACCTAAAGCATAGCCAATCGTTCCCCAAATTCTAATTTTACCATACTGATATGGTGAAGTAGTAGCAATCTTTTCCATAACCGGATTGACCCCATTGATCATCATTAAAACAATACTATAGCTAATCATGATCATCCCTAAACTGTTTGCAAGCATAAAAGCCAGACCGCCACAAGCAGCAATAACAAATAAAACTGTATTGACTTTTTTAATATCATAACGATCATTTAATTGACCAATAAAAGGCTGAGTGATCATTGATGTCAAAAATGAAGCCGAAACAACTAATGACACTTCACTAGCTTTAAAGCCTTTATCCATCAGATAGACTGAAATTAAAGCACTAAACAAAGCCCATGATAAATAATAAAAGTTATACATCAAAAAATAACTTAAATAACTATTTTGATAACATTTTAATAAACTTTTTCTTTCCAATTTTTTTGTTCTTTTCAACAAACCATCCATACTATCGCCTCCGATAATAAAAATAACAAAGATCTTTTTTAAAACATAGAGTTTATGATTCTTTTTAAATTAGGTTTGCAAAAAAGAAGAAAAAGATTAGTTGTTTTGTAAATAAGATTTACAAACTTCTAATCTTTAATCTTGCATATTATTTTTTGGCCATGAAGCATCTTTAGAAATAGCACGACCTACGCCAATTAAATCAGCTACATTTTGTTTTAATAATTCATCAGCCTGATCAATATTTTTTACCCCTCCAGCTAAAATAACGGGAATTGATAGTGCTTCTTTTACTGGTTTTGCCTGATCACTAAAATAACCAGGTTCTTGATGATCTTCGCGAACAAAGAAATTCATACCCCCAGAAATATCAATAAAATCTAATCCCGCTTCTTGCAGTTTGATACTTGCCGCAACACTATCTGCAATTGTACTGCCACCTTCCATGTAATCACAACCACCTAAACGCATCCCGACAACAAAATCATCACCAACTGCCTGTTTTATAGCTTTAATTAATTCTAGATGTAATTTAATTCTGCCATCAATTGATGCACTTGTATAAAGATCTTGACGATGATTAGTTAATGGTGAATAAAATTGATTTAATAAATAACCATGAGCACTATGGATTTCCACGCCATCAAAACCAGCTTGTTTTACTCTAAGTGCTGCTTCAACAAACGCTTTGATTAATGCATCTATTTCTTCTTGATTCATTGCATGAGTTTTTTTAAACGTTCCACCGCCTAAACTGCCATTAGGATTAGTAATCGCACTAGGACTAATTCCTTCCACGTCAACTACACCTTCTTTAATAGCTGCCCCGGCATGTGATATTTGCATAAACGCAAGAGTTCCATTTTGATGAATTGTTTTAGCTAATTTTGTTAGACCTGGTAAATCATTATCATTAGCTACTGATAATTGATGTTTGCTTGCTCTACCATCACTTCGAACAAAACTATGTTCAATGATTACTAAACCAACATAGCCACCTTGAGTTCTTTGATCATAATACTGCAATAATTCTGGAGTCACGGTACCATGATCTGATTTTTCTAAGGCTACAGGTGCCATAATTAAACGATTTTTTAGGGTTAAGTTTTTCAATTTGAATGTTTCTTTGATCATATCTTTCTCCTTTTTTTGATGTATATACATCAATTAGACTTAAATTAAAGAGATGTTTCCATCTCATTTAATTTCACTAATTTTTTTTAATAACTGGTCTAATTTTTCATCATCTTCGCCTAAATAAGCTTGAATATCTAATTGGGCCTGTTCCCATAGTTTTTTAGCCTGATGATAAGTTTGCCTACCAGTTTCACTTAAAACTATTTTACTATCACGACAACCATCTTCTTTAGCATCAATAACTAAACCTTGTTTAATCAATACTTTGATATTTCGAGCTAAGGTCGAGCGGTCTAAACCTGCCATATCAGCTAGTTCTTTAATTGTTCCACGTTTACAAGTGGCTACATTTAATAAAGTAAAATACTGCCCTAAAGTAACGCCACTAGCTGCTAGTTTTTGATCATAAAAATTGGTTAAATTATTAGATGCTTTTTTCATTTTTAAACAATAACAATCAGATGAGTTCACGTTTCCTCCTTTTGATGTATATACATCATTATATCACATATACATATTTAAACAATCTTTTTTCCATTTTTAATTAAATTAAGAATAGCTTCTTCATTATCAAACTGATCATAATCACCGATATGACCATTTTCATAATGATATTGAATTCCCATTTCACTATTAATTTTTAAGCGATTTGCAAGATCCTTTTCACCGTACAATTTTATATATTTACAAAAAGTACGAATCCTTAATTTATGTAAAATACTATCCTGGCATGGGAAATCCGGACATTCAAAACAATAAGTATAATTTTTAGTAGTACAGCATTGATAATTTTTACAATTATCTTTATCAATGCAGCCACCTTTTTTACACCCTAAACAATCACTATTTTCATTACAATAGTCACAAGCTAAACCACAATAACCAAAGCCCCGTTTCATCATAATCACCTAATCAACATTTAAATTATTAATTTTTTCTTGCAATCTTTCTAAAAAAGCACAAGCTTCATTTCCATCCATTTGCACATGATGAAATTGAAAAGATACTTTTAATTTCACTGATTCCTTATCTTCTTGATATTTGCCCCATAACATAAATGGATTATTATAGATACCACTATACATATTAATAATCCCATCTATTTCATATTTAACTAAACTGGAAGTTCCTACAATCATTGTATCGCTTATTTCATGATCCTGGCAAGTTAAAGCAACTTGACTGGTTAATGTTAAATAAGCCTGATTAAAATCAATTAGTTTATCATAATAAGGAATATCGCAAGTATTAATTCCGCCATCTTTATTAGCAACAATGACATTAATCCCTATTTGATCATATTCATATAATTTCTTTCCTACTGGAAGTAAATAAAATTCTTTGGTTTCTTTAGCAGCTAAAGCAATACAATAACACATTAGCATATTTAATTTATAGCCCTGCTTTTTTAAAAACAATAATTTAGTAATATCTAATGTTTTAAAAATAGTCACCATAGGCATTGGAGCATTAATATACAACTGATAACTTACTGCTCGATTTGTCTGTTTCCAATCTACTTCTTTCATCATCTCACCTCTTTGTCAAAATAGTTTATTTTATTATTATATACTTTAAAAAGGTGATTTTCGATATTTTTTTAACTATTTAGTTATAAGAGTGCAAAATTAATAATCTGGTAACTCAATAAAACTTGAATTAACGTTCTTTCATTTTTATCAAATCATGATTTAGTAAATCATGATTTGATAAAATTAATTATACACATTTTTTACTTTTTATAAAAAAAGATGAAATCCAAAGATTAGTAAAGCTCTTTAGATTCCATCTTAACAATATTATTTTATCAAAACTTTATCTCTAATAATTTATTACCCACTCATTTTCATTATTTTTTAATTTATAAGTTCTCTACTTCTTTTGCACCGCGAATATAAACTCCGTAAACATAATCAGCATTTTCCATGATAGTTTTATATCCCGCTTCATAGTTTCCTTCTTTAATGGCTTTTACGATGCGTTTATTAAATGCTAGCATTTTATGCATATCCAATTCTTTAGCGTATAAATGAAGTTCAGGAATATTGATAAAACCATGGTCTTTAAGAGATAAATAGTCGCCAAATTGATCATCTATTGAATCAACAAGGGCTTTATGAAAATTATTATCAAGCTGATATTTATCTTTAAACGCTCTTTTTTTATTTAATCCTTTTTCCATTTTATCTATACATTCATCTAATTTTTTTACATAGGAATCATTAGGATCTAGTTGATATTTTTCAATCAATCTAATGATTCCATAGCCTTCTAAACAAATTGATAAATGATATCTTTGTTTAATTTCTATATCTGTCAATTTATGCAAACGAAAACCTCTACTTGGTAAAATATCGATTCTCTTTTCATCACTTAGTCTTTGAATTGCATCTCTAAGTGGTGTCCTGGAAATATGAAGTTCTTGGGCAATTTTAGTAAGTGAATAAATTTCTCCTACTTTAAGTTCTCCTGCCCATAACATATCCAACAACGCCTGATACGCTTGATCTTTTAATAATGTTTGCATTGATCACCCTTCTTTCACCAAAATAGTCTTTAATGACTTTATCATATCATTAAAGACTATCTTTCGCTATATATTTTTTTTAAAGGTCCTCACCATGACTAGCTATAACTTTTTTATACCATGCAAAAGAATCTTTCTTTATTCTTGAAAAATCTCCAGTACCATCATCATGTCTATTAACATAGATAAATCCATAACGTTTAGCATATTGACCTGTTCCAGCGGAAACCAGGTCAATTGGACCCCATGTTGTATAACCAATAAGTGGTACACCATCTTTAATGGCTTCATCCATAGCTAAAATATGTTTACGGAAATATTCGATGCGATAATCATCATGAATGCTTCCATCTTCTTCAAGTTTATCTACTGCTCCAATTCCATTTTCGACAATGATAAAAGGAGTATGTGGATAGCGGTTATGTAGTTTATTTAAAGTGTATCTTAATCCATCAGGATCAATTTGCCATCCCCAGGCTGATGCTTTAAGATATGGATTGACAGCACCACCATGTAAATTTCCTTCTGTCATTTCGGCATTTGGGTCTGTTGTTACACAATTTGTCTGGTAATATGATAATGAATAAAAATCAACAGTTCCTTCTTTTAAAATTTGAAGATCTTCTTCTTTGATA
>NZ_JAGHEW010000262.1 GCF_017889095.1 Thomasclavelia sp.
TATATTTTATTATTAAGAGCCTGTTGAAAACTGTCGTTTCTTGGATTTAAATAGATTCCCATAAAATCACCTACTTTCACGCTTAATTATATCATTTACAAAGTAAAGTATTAGTAAAAATATGTATATTCCTGTTCTGCTTTCTGTTTCTTTTTTCCATTCACTAATTTTCTCTACTTTCTCTTTTATAAGCAAATGATATTAATTACCAAAAGAAATTATAACAATAGTTTAATGAAAACAAAAAAACTACGAAAATAATTTCCGTAGTTCCTAAAAAAACATTAAATTAATCTTAAATCCATACGTCCCAGGTGCCACCATCTTGCCACCAGGTTAGATCCAAAGTTCAAAAAACGTTGATTTTATGCGTTTTTTTTCTAATTAGTCTTGAACGTATGGTAATAAAGCCATTTGACGTGCACGTTTAATTGCAGTAGCTAATTGTCTTTGATATTTAGCGCTTGTTCCAGTTACACGTCTTGGAATAATTTTACCATTTGCTGAAATGAATCTTTTTAATAATTCTACATCTTTGTAATCAATGTAAGTAATTTTGTTTTTTGTGAAGTAGCAAACTTTTCTTCTACCCATTCTTTGTTTTCTAAATGCCATTTTTCTAGCTCCTTTCGTTAAAACTGAATATCATCTTCCATAATATCAAACGTATTTAAAGAGTTATCAAATTCTTTTTCTAACTCAACTGTTTTCATATTATAGAAATTATCGTTACTTTGTTGTGGCTGTGGTTGTTGCATTTGCATTTGAGCTTGATTTTTCTCTCTTGCTGCTCTAGTTTCTAAAAACTGAACACTATCGCAAATAACCTCAGTTACATAGACTCTTTGACCTTGAGTATTATCATAACTACGAGTTTGAATTCTTCCTTCAACCCCAACTAAGCTTCCTTTAGAACAATATCTTTCGACATTTTCAGCTGGCTTACGCCATACTACACAGTTAATAAAATCAGCTTGTTGTTGTCCATCTCGTGAAGTAAAATTACGGTTTACTGCTAGAGTAAATGATGTTACCGCATCACCTTGTGGTGTTCTTCTAAGTTCAGGATCTCTAGTCATGCGTCCTACAAGAACTACTCGATTAATCATCGATGTCGCCTCCTATCTACGTAAACTTAAATGACGTAACATAGATGGATTAATGTTTGATAAACGTTCGAATTCTGCAATATCAGTTCCGTTGCAAGTAGTATCAACAACTACATAATAACCTTTTTTGTAGTCTTTGATTTCGTAAGCTAAATCACGTAGACCCCATTCATTAACGTTATCTACTGTACCACCATTTGCTGTTAAGATAGCTTTGAAATCTTCGATTAATTTATTTCTTGCTTCTTCTTCAACATCAGGTTTTACAATAAACATAATTTCATACTTGTTCATTTATATACCTCCTATGGTCTATCGGCTTATTTAATTTTCAATAAGCAGGCTGTAAAGTTAATATTTTTACATGCTTTGTTATAATAGCACAAGATTTCAAACAAAGCAATAATTTATTGATTAATTTATCATTTTTAAATAATCCCTAAACTCTGTTTCCAAGCTATAACTCGTAATACCGACAAATCCAAACTATTTTCGCTAATTTCATTATTATTTATAGCATTTAATATTGCTTCAAAATATACTTGCGGTGATGAAGTCATAATTAAGTCATTACCAGCTTTAATTGCTTTAACAGCAAGTTCACTTTCACTACCAAATTCTTTATCTTTTAATGTATCAATATCATCACTTAAAATAACTCCTTGATAATTTAACTCATCTCTTAGTAATTGATGCACTTTGATTGATAACGTAGCAGGATTTTGATTATCTAAACAATCAATAATATTATTAGTAACTAAAATGCCATTGGCCTTAGCTTCAATTCCAGCTTTAAATGATAATAAATCATTATCTTCAAATTCCTTATAATCCCGACTATCGTGATAAAGTTCATTACCTCCAGTACCGCTGCCATAACCTGGAAAATGTTTTAAAACACTTCCCATTTTAACATCATTCATTGCCTGAACAACTTTACTAACATAATTACTTGTCGCTGTAGCATCAGTTGAAAAACAACGTTGATAAATATAATCTTCTTTATTTATCGCTACATCAGCTACTGGTGCCAAGTTTACATTAATCCCAAATTCTTTTAAATACTCCGATTTTTCAGTAGCATCACTTACAATCGCATCCATACCTCCGTATCGATAAACTTCGCTAGCTAGGCGAAAACGATTATTACGTAAATATTTACTTACCCGAACTACACTGCCACCTTCTTCATCAACGGCAATGATCATCGGATATTTAGCACTATCCTGATATTCTTTAATATCCATCATAACTTCATTTCTTGATTTATTTTTAAAATTTTCATCATGCAAAACACATCCAGCATAAGTTTGGTTTGTCGATAAATTACTGGTATGTAATACTAATAACAATTGGCCTACTTTATCTTCAAGACTCATATTTTGTACAGTTGTAATTACATTTTGATATTCATCGTCTGTTAGTATTCCATTAATAATCGGAGTAGTTTTGATCTTACTTTTTTTAATTTCATATTCACCATTTAAATCCCCAGTATAACTAATCGTTAATTGATTGGAAAAGATCAATTCCAGATCATCTTTGATCATTTGCCGATCAATTGTATAGGTTGTATTTTGATTATCTCTAATTACTACATTATTATCATCAATATTAATTATTTGACCCGTAAAAGAAACTGTTTTTAATTCTACTTGATCATCTTTAGCTAATAACTCTAATTGATAATATATCGCTCCAGATATCAATCCTATTAACACTACAATAATAAACAATCTAGTTATTATGCGCCGTTTTTTCATAAAGATCCTCTGGTGTGGTAATCTTGATATTTTCATAACTTCCAAGTACGGCAATTACACTTTGATTTCCAAAGCGTTCTACTAGTGAAGCATCATCAGTTGCCTGGTAAGACTGGTCTTTGGCTTTTTGATAACAGTTTTTAATCAGTTTCGTTTTAAATGCCTGTGGTGTTTGTGCCTGCATTAACTTAGGACGTGGTAATGTTTCTACTACTTTTCCATCCTGGCATAATTTAATCGTATCTTTAACGGGTACTGTCAATAAACAAGCATCATTATTTTTTAAACAAGTAAGTAAACTATCAATATTCTCTTTTTTCAAATACGGTCTAGCCCCATCATGAATCAAAACAATATCCTGGCTAACAGCCTGCAAACCATTATAAACACTATCCTGACGCTCTTGACCCCCAAAAACATAAGTAATTCGCTGATCACTAACTAAATCTTTAATTTGCTTTAGTTCATCTTCTTTAGTTACTACCACTATCTGTCTACATCTTTCATCACTAATAAAATTAGCCATCGTCATTTCATAAACTGTTTTATCGTTAAAACGATATAACATCTTATTATAACTAAGTCCACTGCGACTACCTTTGCCTGCGCATAAAACAATTACACTATAATCCATTTTTCTCACTTCCCTTGTTATTATTTTAACATTTAATGATTATCTTGAAAACAAACATTATTTGTCATTTTATTAATATAATTAAATAAAGGATGTGATGACACTATCAAAAATCTAATTGGTTTTATCCTTAGTTTGTTGGTATTTCTATTTAGTATGCATATTTTATCAACTAGTTTAGATACTCTTGCAAATGATAAATTAAAAAAAATCCTTTATCATCTTTCACCAAATAAATACATTGGTGTTTTAACCGGTACTTTAATTACTGCCATCATTCATAGTTCTTCAGCAATGACCGTAATTTTAATTGGTTTATTAAACAGTAAACTAATTACTTTAAAACAAGCTACCTGGATTGTTTTAGGAGCAAATATTGGTACTACAGTAACTGGATTAATGATTGCTTTAAACCTTGGCCAATCAGCTATTTATCTATGTTTAATCGGGTTAGTATTAATGTTTTTCAACAATAAATTAACTTATTGGGGCAGAACTTTAATGGCATTAGGATTAATCTTTTTAGCTATGGACTCAATGTCTTTAGCATTAGAGCCGATCCAGCGATCATCTTTTTTTATGAATCTTTTTGCCCGTTTAAATAATCCTTTAACCGCTATCCTTGCCGGAACGATTTTTACTGCTATCATTCAAAGCTCAACCGCATCTGTTGCCGTATTACAAACTATTTATCAAAAAGGATTGATCAGCTTTACAATGGCTACTAATGTAATCTATGGTCAAAATATTGGCACTTGCATTACTGCTTTTCTTTGTTGTATCAATGGTGATATTAATGCTAAACGTTTAAGTGTTATTCATGTTTTAATAAATGTTTTAGGAACTATTATTTTTGTCATTGCCGCAATGTTTATTCCTTTTATTGAAGTTATTGAAGGGATGACTAGTAATTATTTAATGCAGATTGCTTATATGCATACTTTTTTTAATATCGCTTCTACGCTATTATTTTTACCATTTGATTCTTGTTTAATCTTTCTTGCCAATAAAATAATTCCTGGAGATAAACATTATGTTTAGTAAATTAATTTTTTTCATTAATCATTATGGCTATAAAGCCATTTTTATCTTAATTACGATAGAAAATCTATTTCCACCTATTCCCTGTGAATTAATCTTAACTTTTAGTGGTTTTTTAACTACTTATACTAATCTTAAAGCTTTAGGAATAATTATAGTATCTTCGCTTGGTTCCTTTATTGGAGCATTAATTCTTTATGGTTTAGGTTTTTTAATTAAACAAGAATCTTTATTTAAATTATTATTAAAATTACATTTTAATTTAGATCAAATTAATAAATCATTTAGTTATTTTAATACTTACGGTAATATCATTATTTTTATTGCCCGCTTAATACCAATCATTCGTTCCATTATTTCTATTCCCGCGGGAATTATTAAAATGAACATTTTTACCTTTTCGCTCTACACTTTACTAGGAAGTTTAATTTGGAATAGTATTTTAGTATATTTAGGAGTATTATTAGGTAATAATTGGCAGATGATTACTAAGTATCTTAACTGGTATTTAATTATTGTTATTATAATTATAGTTTTGGTGTATTTAAAAAGAAAGTTACAATAAACTTTCTTTTTAAAAAAAGTAAAAACTCAATTTTGAGTCTTTACTCGATTCATTAAATATTTATTTACGGCCTTAATAATTCCTCTACCTTGTAGCTTCATATCATAATCTTCTAGAATAACTTCAATTTCATCATCACTAATTTTATGATGAAATTTATTTTTAATTATTTTCTTTAGATCTGTTTTAGTTAATAATTTAAACTTAATCACTTCATCTATTCTAGTAAGCAATTCATCACTGAAAATTCCTTTAGTTTTATCACTGTTACTCTTTTTAAAACCTAATCTATTTTTCATTGCCCCTTGATTAGAGGTCATAATAATTATCGAATTATTAAAATAAACTTTACGCTTATGATTATCTTCTAAACAGCCTTCATCAAACACTTGTAAAAATAGGTTAATAACATCTTTACACGCTTTATCTATTTCATCCAATAAAATAATGCTCTTAGGATAAGTTTGCAACTGTCCCAATAGTAAACTTGGTTTTTCATAACCTACATAACCAGGCGGGGCACCAAGGATTTTTTGAACACTGCTGCTTTCTCGATATTCACTCATATCTAATCGAATTAATTTTCGTGATAGCAATTGAGCTAGTAATTTAACTGATTCAGTTTTTCCTACACCACTATTTCCAATAAACATTAAAACTTTTGGTAAGCGCTGATCTTTATTAATTTGCAACTGGGCGATGATTTGTTCAATTGCTTTATTTTGACCAACGATTTTTTGATTTAATTGGGTTTTAATTGTTTTAAAATCATAATTATCACTAATTTTTATTGAAGTATATTCTTCAATTACTTCTTTTACGATTGCTTTTGTAATGATATGTTGTTTTTTAAAACTAGCTTTTACACAAGCTAAATCAAAAATATCAATAGCTTTATCAGGAAAAGTCCGATTTTTAATAAAACGATCGACATTATCAACCAGATAATTTAATACTTGATCATCAGCTTTAATATGATGAAACTGTTCATAAAATAATTTTGTTTTTTGCAGGATTTCTAATGTTTCTTCTTTAGTATTTTCTTTTAAAGTAATTACACTAAAACGTCGATTCATCGCTTGATCTTTTTCAAAATGCTGATAATATTCCTCAGTAGTAGTTGCACCTATGATCGTTAAATCCTTACGAGCTAAATATGGCTTTAAAATATTAGCAGCATCAATTGCTCCTTCAGCCCCGCCAGCACCAATTAAATTATGAATTTCATCAATAAAAATAATAACATTATCCATTTCTTTAACTTTATCAATAATTTTACGAAGCTTTTCTTCAAACTCACCACGATATTTAGTTCCCGCCACGATACTCGAAAGACTTAATTCATAAATAATTTTCTTTTTTAATCCCTCATTAACTTTTTTTTGATTAATTAAATAAGCTAGTTTTTCTACTAATGCTGATTTTCCTACCCCAGCTTCACCAATAATTAAAGCATTATTTTTTTCTTTCTTACTTAAAATCATACATAATTTTTCTAATTCATGTTTTCGTCCAATGATTAAATGCTCACTTTGTTTTACTTTCTTATTTAAATTTACTAGTGAAGGGATTTGATCTAATTTAGTTTCTAATTCACTACATTCATTTAATTGATAAATTATTTCATCAAAATCAACCTGGTATTTTTTTAATAATTCATGAGCAACACATTCTTGATTTTTTAATAAGGCAACGGTTAAAAGATTAAGGGTTACTTTACTTTTATTTTGTTTATTAGTAAGATCAATTGCTACTTCTAAGATATTTTTTACTGCATCACTATATTCCATATAAAAAGGTTGATCATCATTTGTACCAAACAACCTTTTTATATCATCATATATATTTTTTTCATCAACATTATAATCTTTAACTAATTCACGTAATTTAGAATCGCTTATTTTTAATAACGATAACAATAAATGTTCACTACCAACATTATTATGACCTAAATCAAAAGCAATACTTTCACCAACGACAATTGCTTTTTGGGCTTGTTCATCAAATTTTGTTAACATGTTCCACCTCTAATTTAATTATATGTTTAACCTCTTAAATTATTAACGAAACATCTTATTTTAAACATAAAACAAGCGACAAATCATTACTGATAAATTGTAATTAAATTTCGTCCACTATTTTTACTTTTATATAAAGCACTATCAGCTTTTTGCAACAATTGAACTATTGTTGTTCCATGACTTGGATAATAAGCAATTCCAATACTAATTGATATTGGCTGTGGTAAATTTAGTTTTTTAATCGATTTTCCCCAATGTTCTTTAAAAATAATTATCTTTTTATTTAACTCACTAAAATCATTATTGGCATTTTCTAAAAACGCCACAAATTCATCACCGCCAATACGCCCACAATTTTGAACTCCTAAATCTTCTTTCATTAATTTAGATAATAATTTCAAGATCTGATCACCAAACAAATGTCCATATTGATCATTAACATGTTTAAAATAATCTATATCAACAAGCATAAATATCCCATAATCAGTTTGCTTTAAGATTCTTTTTAACTTTTTTTCAAAATAATTACGATTAAAAATTCCCGTTAAATAATCATGCTGCAAATCATAAATCACCTGTTCATTAGCTATTTCTAACTGTTTAGTTTTCTCTTTGATTTGTTTAGCCAATTGAACCTTGCTTTCCTCAAGCAAACGATGAGGAAAATATTCATCATCTCCTTGGCTAGGATCGGCTATTGATTGATGAAAATGAATAATTTTAAAGCTATTATTTTGATATTCTATCACTAATGTAATTCTACTTGTAAAGTGATATTTTAATAACGAATCACTATCCTGTTTAGCACTAATTTCACCAATAACCAAATATAAGTCATTATTTAAATCGATCACTTGATACCATTGCTTTTCAATCAAAAACCGACCATCCCATTGCTTTGCTTCTTTTTCTAAAGCGATTTTTAATTGATTAATATTACAGCTAATTTCATGGCCACCAGTACCGATTACCGTAATTCGCTCATCTGCCATTTTTTCTACTAATTCAAAATTCCGATTATAAAAATATTCTTTAGCTAAATTGCGACAAAAATTTTCTACATCTTTTTCGTTTATCATAACTATAATCCTTCTTTATTTTCATGTCATAATTATATCACATACAAAAAACAAAAAAACTATCTTTCGATAGCTATGAAAATAATTCCGCAAAAAATGATTTTTTCTTAATTTCTTTACTACTAACACAATAACTAGTTTTTAACTTACCAGTCAATTTTTTCCCTTTGCCTTTTCCAATTATAATGGTATATTCACCATTATAATATTTAGCATCATATTCTTTTTGATGATCAGCTAATACTTGATCAACATCATCTACACCTTTAACCCATTGTTGATAATCTTTGATTAAATTATCTTTTATTTCATACATTGTTTCAATATCTTGATCGCTATTACTGTTAGCGACTATTTTATATTTTGGTTCATTGCCTGAAGCATCAACAGTTACTACATTCATTAAAATCAATAAAATTATAATTGTTTTTTTCATATTGTTCACCTCAAGTTCATTATTACCAATTATGATTAAATTAAACTAAAAAATAGTTAAAGAGGGGTTTATTTTATGAATAATCGTATAATGCAAAAAGAAATAGTTTCCGAGCCATTCTCCTTTGCAGATTCTAGATTACAAGCAAGTAACTCGGTAAAAGATTTTTTCATCTTACAACAAGTGTACGAAGCTGGAATTAAGGAAATTAGAACTAAGTTAGAAATTCTTGATGATGAATTTAAGATCAAACATGATCATAATCCTATTCATCATATGGAATATCGATTAAAATCACTAGACAGTATCGTTAATAAATTAAGAAAAAGAAATCTTGAAGTATCATTAGAATCAATGAATACTAATTTAACAGATATTGCTGGTGTAAGGGTTATTTGTAATTATGTAAGTGATGTTTATCGTATTGCAGATTTATTAGTTAAACAAAGTGATATTAAATTAATCAAACGCAAAGATTATATTAAACATCCAAAAGATAATGGTTATCGTAGTTTACACTTAGTTGTCGAAGTGCCTATTTTTTTAGCACAAAAAGTTCAGCCAATTACAGTAGAAATTCAAATTAGAACTATTGCAATGGATTTTTGGGCCAGCTTAGAACATCATCTTCGTTACAAAGCTGAAAATGAAGTACCTGATGGGGTTCGTGATGAATTAATTGAATGTGCTAAAACAATTAGCCAGCTAGATTATAAAATGCAGGGAATTCATGAAGAATTAAATAAAGCAAAGCAAAGACAAAAAAATAATGAATAAATTAAAAATTGCTTTTCTTGATCGTGATGGTACGATCATTAAAGATTATCCTGATCATGAATGGTCTAATATTAACGAACCAGAATTTTTGGATGGCAGCATTGCCGGGATGCAAAAACTATTATCATTAAATTATCAAATAATAATTATTACTAATCAATATTTAATCAATGATGGCATCATTACCGAAAAACAGTATCAAGACTTTACCAGAAAATTTATCACGATCTGCAAAGAAAATAATATTAAGATCTTGGATATTTACTATTGTCCTCACAATGATAATGATCATTGTAATTGTAAAAAACCAAAACCAGGTATGATTTTAAAAGCTTTAAATGACTATAATATTGATTTAAATGCTTCTATCTATTGTGGTGATAGTCTTGTTGATTATCAGTTAGCTAAAAGGTTCAAATTACCCTTTTATGCTATTAAATCAAAATTGACTTATCAAGATGCTATTTATTGTAATAGTTTATTAGATGTATGTCAGTATTTAAAATAAACTGTGAAAAATTTTCACAGTTTATTTTCTATCAAGATTGCTTTTTTATCTTCTTTATATTAAATTAACTAAACATTTACGTAACCTTGATATAGACAATATTTTCCTTTTAATATAATTAAATTAGAAGGAAGAAAATAAAGGAGATAAAATTATAAAAATGTTATATTCATTATTAATTGCTGGAGCGATAATTACTTCAAATTTAATTTGGAAACTAGGTTGGTGGCCGTATGTTTATAATCAATGTCATCTAGATTGGATTTCTACTGGAAAATATAAAGATAGAATTAAGTATTATTATGATAGTATGAAAACATAATATATATGTTCTACTGATTATATCAATGGATAAAAAATATTTATTATCAGGTTTTACTTTACTTTTTTTAAATATAATATCATTTATTTTCCAGTGGTTAGTTCAAGGTGCTCTAGAATTTAGATATTTATTTTTCACGATTGTTATATTAATAACACTTTTAGCTAGTTATTTATATAACTCTTATAAAACCCTAACTAAAAGATATTTAGTGGGATATGTCTTTATTTTCTTGATTTTAGTTATTTCTCTTTTTATGAGTCTTATCTATGACGGTTTTAATATATACTATATAATAATGATGATTATTATTATCATGGCTGTAATTTTTATTGTTATTACAAGTATCGATAATAAATAAATCAATTTCTTATTTTACTTGCTATCAATAAAAAAGGAATACTGCTATTCCTTTTTTATTACTTCATTATATAATCATGTACAAAATACATTTTTATTGCATGAAATGGATTAAAAAATAAAAATGATATCTAATTTGAACAAAAATGAAATTCAATGTTTAGTCTAAAAATATATATCTACTCTATTGGAAATAAGTTATTAAATTTTCTAATGATAATTTTTATATGATTTCCCATTGATATCTTTTCATATCAACATTACCATTATCTTTAAATCTAATTCCTTCCTGAATTAATAAAGCTCTTTGCTCATCCCAATGGGGTACTAATCGTCCCGCACTATTTACAACTCGATGGCATGGATAATTACCATAATAACTGGCATGTGATAATATTTTTCCAACTTGTCTTGCATTTTTAGGGCGATCGGCAAGAATTGCAATTTGTTTATAACTGGCTACTTTACCTTTAGGAATCTCTGATACAATTGCGAGTACTTGATAAATAAATTCTTCATCCATTTTGATTATCTCCATTATTTTTATTAAAACAGCAAAGACAGCTTAAGCTGCCTTTGCTTACTTTTCTACTTTGTTTTTTAGCTCATCTAATGTTATTTCTTTCAGTATTTCTTCAGTTATCTTTTCTAACTGTTTTACTGTTAAGCTTTCTAACCATTCGCTTTCATCCTGACCATATTTTGTCATGATTAATGATTGTAGCATTGCTCGTTTACCTGATGCATATCCATTATCATAACTTTCTGCCATCATCCCCTCTTCTCGCATTCGGGCACTTTCTCTTACAAAGGCTAAATCCCACATCATTTTGTCTTCTGTAAACTTTTCATACATCTCTACCACCTGCTTTATCAAATCGTCCTTTTCTTCTTTGATTATACCATCATATTCATTGTTTTTAAACA
>NZ_JAGHEW010000263.1 GCF_017889095.1 Thomasclavelia sp.
GGACTGTAAACAATGTTCCTTTTAAATTAACATTGATCATCGTATCAAAGAAATCTTCTGAAATATCTTCAAGAGCTGCTTCTTTACAAAAACCGGCATTGGCAAAAATAATATCTAAATGCTGATGATTTGCTTTAATTGTATTGGCAATTGCTTCTAAATCACTTTTTTTAGAGACATCACCTTGCAATGCTTTAACATTTTTTCCTAATTGTAAAGCGGCTTTTTCAAGCACTTCTATTCTTCTTCCAACAATATAAACAAAAGCACCAGCCTCACTTAATCTTTTGGCAGCACCATAACCAAGACCAGTACCGCCACCAGTAACTAAGGCTACTTTTCCCTGTAATTCAGTATTATTCATTTTCATTTACCTCCGTTTGATCAAAAAGTAAGTTATAGAATTTAATTTTAAAATCTTCGATATTACTGCTTGTATATTGATCATATAGTTTTTGACAAACTGAATCAGTTGGATAATGAATTTTATCTTTACCATCAGTTGCTGCTTCATAAATTACTTTAATTGCCTGATTAGTATCTGGGAAACTAACATTTCCATCTAATAACCATTTTCTTTGATTTTTAGAAGCTGTTTCATAACCTGATACATCACGATGTGGTACTTGGAATGGCGTATTAGTTCCACCTGGGATCATTACTTTGACAGCAATATTAAATGGTTTTAATTCATAATATAATGATTCACACATTGATGATAAAGCTCGTTTAGCAGCACCATAAACACCATCTAATGGTAATGCAATAATTCCCGCTAATGATGTTGTTGTTAAGATGGTACCAGCTCTTTTTTGTTTAAAGTAAGGAATAAATTCTTGAGTAACTAACATCGTTCCAATTACATCAGTGTTAAATAATTGATGAATTTCATCTTCGCTAATATTTTCAAGTGGTGCCATAACACCGTAACCAGCATTATTAAACAAAACGTCAATGTCATATTTTTCAATAGCTTCCTTACATGCTTCTTTGATTTGTTGACTATTAGTTACATCTAATGGCATTGTAATAACATTAGGTAATTGTTCTAAATCTTTTCCTTTTTGTAAATTACGCATTGTTGCAATAACGCGCCATCCTTGGCTTGAAAAATATTCAGTTGTAGCTTTTCCGATTCCTGATGATGCTCCAGTAATAAAAATTGTTTTCATGTTATATCTCCTTTATTTGATATTTGTAATTTAAGGATCCTTTTGCTTACAACTAGAGTATATGTTAAAATTAGGTATAAGTAAAATACCAAAAAAATGATAAGGAGATAACTAAAAAGTGATGATATCTAGAAACTTAGAAATCTTTATTCAAGTAGCTAAAAGCGGTAATATTACTAAAACTGCTAAAACAATGTACATTAGTCAGCCAGCCATTAGCAATGCAATTGCTAAATTAGAAAGTGATTTGAATGTTAAATTATTTTTCCGTGATAAACGGAAAGGATTGGTTTTAACCAATGTGGGAAAGAAAATTTTATCTCTTGCAAAACAAATGGAAAGTATCGATGAACATATTAAGCAAGTTGCCTATAAAGAAAATCATTTAATTGAAGGACGTTTAAAAATAGCTATCCTAACTTCTTTAGTAGCTACTATTTTATCAAAAGTAATCAAAGAATTTAGACAATTATATCCTGGAGTCGTTATTGAAATAATTGAAGGTAGTCCCAATGATATCTATCAAATGGTAGAAAATTATCATGTTGACTTCGCAATTTCGGTATCACCGTTTAGTCACTTTGATGCTATTACTTTGCTTGAAGATCATATTATTGCTACTTTACCAGCTTCAAGCAATTCATTGTCTAGTTTAGATTTACAAACACCACCAGATTTATTAGTCATTAATAAACCGGCTTATGAAACTGTTTTGGATCATTTAAGTGATAAAAATTATCTTGATCCAGATCATTTGATGATCGTACAAACAGCGCAGAGTGCTTTACACATGGTTAAAGATGGGATAGGAATTGGAATTATTTCAGAATATACGTTAGATACTTTAGCTAATGATTTTCAAAAAATACCGGTTAAACCAAAGATTAAATTTGAAATCGGATTATTTGCCAACGATTTAAATGACTTAACGCCTATTGCTAATGAGTTTGTAAGTATGATAAAAGAGATATATGGAATAAAATAATTCTTTTTTATATTATCAATATAATCAAAGTAGCTATAGTCAGATAAAATGATGAAATTCATTAATGTTATTGAGAATTTAAGTTGAAAAAATAGTTAATTAGTTTTAAGCAGCAAAAAAGGATGAATTTTTCATCATCCCTTTTTGCTTAGTCATAATCTTATATTTAGTAAAGTCTAATAAAGACACCTATATAATTGCATATCTATATGCAAAAATCAAGTGTTATTGATGTTAAAAACTAACTTAATTAAAAGATGAATTAGTGATAATAAATAGTTAATATTTGAAATTTAATTAAGATTTTTTGATAAAATAGGAAGAAAAATTCGATACCAATTTGAGACAGTTTACAAGTCGAAATATGTTAAAATATAGACAAGCAATAATTAGTATTGCTGCTGCTGTGAAAGGAGGAATATGTAGTGACATGTTACATTTCAGGCGGGTTTA
>NZ_JAGHEW010000264.1 GCF_017889095.1 Thomasclavelia sp.
AAATATCATAGTGCTAAAATCAAATTACTAAATTCATTAATAAAAAAATCTGTCAATTCAATCATTGCTGTATCGCCAATAAATTATCAGGAACTTTTAACTCCCTATATAAACAATGAAAATATCTTGCCAATTGTATTAAAAGATACCCCTGAACATATATTCGATCGAATCATTTTTTATGATGAAAATGATGAACCATTTAAAGATGAAGAATATAAAAATAAGCACAAACAGCATTATCTTGATGAAATTCTACAGGATATTTATGACTATAGTCATATCTATGAAAATATTCCATCTGCTTTTTTTATTGATAATCGCCCAATTGAAGAGTGCGCTAATGTTTTATATAAACTGATAAAAAATAATCAGCCGATTGAATATACTGTTGATATTATTAATATTTTTGATGAAATGCTTACAACAACTGCTTTTAAAACTTGTATGTATGATTTAATTAGCGGTCGTAAAATTTATTTAAATTTAAATGATCTTCGTGATGCTAGCTATAATGATATGATGGATATTGTTTTAAACGATGATATTTATGTTCCTATCCCAACATTAGATGATGTTCTTGATATGAGTTTTTATGAAGATTTTTTAAATACTTTATCTGATGAAAAAATCAAAAAAGAGCTTTTACTTAAATTTGAAGATATCGAACGAGATTTTCAAGAAGATTTAGAAGAATATGGTTTATTAGATACATGGTTAGATTATGAATATCATAAAAATATCGAGATGGCAAAAAATTGGTGTAATGATAATAACATTAAATATGAATTTAGATAACTATAAATACTAGATCTATTTTTGACTGTTTTTTTACAATATCTAATTTTACTAAAAATATAAAATGGTTATTTTCCTATAAATATTTAGAAAATAACCATTTCTTTTTAGAAACTATATCACTGTTTTCTAACCGTTTAAAAGATAATAAATATTATTAATATGTTTAAAGAATAAAACTAAATCAAGATATTATCATTTAATCTATTTGCATAGATACAGTTTTTTCATTCTGATTTGTTATTTGATTGAAAGTAATTGTTTTTTCTTTAATAATGCCATTATTATATTCAACCATCAATTTAACCTTACAAGTTAATAACTCATTAATCGTTAACATTCGATAATCATCATCAGCTAATTCTTCTAATTGATCTGCGGTTAAAACAAAATTTACTAGTATACCATTACGATAATCTTTAATTTCCTGTTTAGAATAAGCGAATGATATTTTTTCACTATTTTTTTTCATTACCCAAAATGGCCAGCCATAATCTTTCCACATACTTTGCTTATAATTATTAGTAATTAATTCTACTCGATTATTACGAGCTAATTCCATAAATTTACGTAAATCTGTTTCATCGCTACAATAGTTATTTAATTTTGATAAATCAGATGAACGTAATTCATCTAACTGTTTAACTATTAGTTCAACCTGATTACTTTGTTCAAGTGGTAGATAATCTTCATCAAAAAGATCTCCAGAAATATATCGGCAAAGTGATAAGTTATCACCAGTAACTTTTTGAAAATGAATTTCTTTAATGTTTTCACCTTTAATAGTAATATCAAACGGTATATAGCTACTGCCATAATATTTTCCATCAGACTCATTTAAAGAAACTGTTGTTTTCCAATAATCATCAAATACATCATTATCTAATTCAATATTTATTGTATCATCAAATGAATATTCTTGATCATTAGCATAAATATCACAGATAAAATATGTGTCTTCTTGGCTGGATTTATCTTTATTTTGATTTATTGAAAAGTTTATCATTGTAATTAATAAAACAGTTGCCAGGATAACAATTGTAAATCGATAGTATTTTTTTGATTTATTTGGTTTGTTGTTTTGATCAAAAAGATGATTTAATTTGTCTTCTGGTACATTGATATTATCAATAATTTCTTTAATATTATTAGCTTTCATTTTGTCATCTCCAATTCTATTTTTAATTTTTCCCGACCACGAGCAAGTCGTTTTTTTACTGATGCTTCACTTATTTTTAATATTTCAGCAATTTCTTTAACTTTATAGCCATGATAATAATATAAATAAATTACCCCTTTATATTTAGGTACTAATTTAAACACTAGTTCTTCTAATTCTATCGATTTTTCATCATGATAATGATATTCTTCATGAAAAACAGTAGTTTTTAAATTCCAATAACTTTTTAAATTATTTTTACAAGCATTGATCGTTACTCTAAGTAACCAGCGTTTAAGATGTTCTTCATCATTAAAACCATCTTGTTTCAATAATTTAATAAAAGTATTTTGAACAATATCTAGTGCATCAGCTTCATTTTTTAAATAAGTAAAAGCGACTCGATAAACCATTTCTTTATACCGATGAAATACTTCTTCAAAAAGTTCATCTTTCATATTTACCCTCCTTCACTTATTTAACAATTAAAAACATTGTTTGGTGACAAAAAAAGACTTTCTTTTGCGAAAGTCTAATCATCTTTAGTTGAATCACGTTTAATAAACATGTGTTGTACCGAAATTTCTTTAGATTCAATTTTTTCATCTTGTAAAAACTTAGTCAACAAGCGAACTGCAAGCGCTCCCATATCATAGACCGGTACATTCATTGATGATAATGTTGGTTTACACATGATTGAATAGCTAGTATTCAACATCCCTACTACTTCCATTTCAGCTGGAATTTTTATTCCGTTTTCTTGGGCTGCATTGATTACAGCTACCCCATCTTTGTCATAGCCACAAAATACTAAATCGTGTTTATGAGTTTTAAAATACTCAATAAAATTTGGATATGTATTTTCATAATGACTTGAACTAGTCAAAATTTGATCAGTAGTAAATTCTTTGTTGTGCTTTTTATATGTTTCTTTAATTCCTTCAATTATTTCATCGCTTTTAATTAAATTCTGTTTTGGTAAGATATAAATAATATCATCTTTACCACGATTTAAATAGCGATCAACAATTTCTTCAGCGGCTTTTTTTACATCAATATAAATTGAGCCAATATTTTCGCCAGAAACTTTTTTTCCTATTACTACAATTGGCAGTTTATAGCGGACAATCGCTTCAATAGTTTCATCTAGATTATCGTTATTAAATAAAATTACTCCATCAACCCGCGATTTTACTAATCTTTCAGTAACATCAGCTACTGTATTTTCATCACCGATATCATCTGTAGTATACATATTAATATTATAATCTAAATGTCTTCCAGTATCGCCGATTCCACCAATCATATCTTTGACATGAGCAAATAATGATTGCGGAAAAACGATTGCAATTGTAGTTGTCTTACTTGTTGCTAGTCCTCTAGCAATATCATTTGGTTTAAAATCCAGACGCTCAATTACATCCAAGACTTTTTGTTTGGTTTTTTCACGAACAACATTAGAGCCATTGATAACTCGAGAAACGGTTGCAAGAGAAACTCCAGCTTCTCTTGCAACATCGTAAATAGTAACTTTTTTCATTAATCTCTTAAATCTTCAATGATAACATCTAATTCATCTTCAATGTCATCCATTGCTTCATCAAATTCATCTACTACATTGTAATCTTGGTCTTGAACTTTTGTCTTGATTTCTTTTAATTTTGTTGTAACATCATTACTTACTTTAGAAACTGATTCTTTAAAACTTGCATATTCATCACTAGATTTAACAGAATTTGCTAGTTCTTCTAATTTAGTTTTTACTTCAGTAATTTTTTTACTTGCATTTTCTTTAAATTCATCAGCATCGAATTCATCGATTGCTAATTTGATTTCATCAATTGTATTATTGATCAAAGCTTGGATATCTTCTTTAGAAATATTTTGAGCCTTGTCATATAAATCTTTTGATTTATCTTTGATATCTTTTCTTAATTCACTTCCTTTTTTAGGAGCACATAACATTCCAATTACTGCTCCAATTCCAATTCCCGCAATTAATTTTCCTAATTTCATTTTTATTCACCTTTCTAAAATAATTTTCTAATAAATCTAATAACCATTCCAAACGGACTAAATTTAGGACGTTCAGGATCAAAGAAACTAGCTATAGTTTCAACTGGCACATTCAATAAGTCTAATTTGTAATTAATATCATCCATTGCCTTTTCAGCCTTATTGATCGTACTTTGTGCCATTTCCACTGTATCGCCAACTTGTTTGACAGCCGTTGCTGAACGTAGTAATAAAATACCTAATGTTACCAAAGCAAACGCACCGGCTAAAATCAAAACACACCAACAAATATCGATTGCAGTCATAGCATTACCTCAACTTTCTAAAATCCATTATACCACATTTCTATATACTTACATAGATTTTTTTATGGTAATAACTTTTTCTTCCAATTTATAAATATCTTTGCTTGACATAAATAAGAACACAACATCATCATATTTTGCCAATTCTTTAGCTGCTTCTTCATCTTCGCCGATTACTTTAGCACGTGGCAAGTTTTTAGCGATATCATAGATATCAATATCAATACCATCTTCTTTAGCCGCATTTTCAGGGAATGGACAAAAATATGGATAGTCAGCTAAATCCATTGCTTGTGCGAATTCATAGGCAAAGCGAGCCCCTCGAGAAAAACGATCAGGCTTAAATATTGCAACGATCTTTTTACCAGGATATCTTACTCTAGTTGCTTCAATTACATACTTGATTGCCGTTGGGTGATGAGCATAATCATCAACATAAATATTATTACCAACCTCGCTAACTGTATACCGTCTTTTTGTTCCTTCAAACGTTGCCATTTTTTCTTGCATATATTCACTAGTCATATCTTCTAAATAACCTAAAGTAATGATTGCTAATGAATTATATAACATGTGCATTCCATAATATGGTAAATTGAAATGTCCAAATAATTCATCATGAATATAGACATCAAATGATAAACCGTCATGATTTTCAATGACATTAACAGCGCGAACATCATTGCCTTCTTTAAGACCAAAGCGCATTACCCGCTTTTTAAAATTAATTTTTTTGATATTTGGATCATCGCCCCAAACAATTACCGTATCTTTTACCTGGTTAGCAAATTTTTCGAATGATTCAATATATCTTTCTAAATTACCAAAATAATCAACATGATCTAATTCAATGTTATTAATGATGGCATATTTAGGATAGTAATGTAAGAAATGATCTTGGAATTCGCAAGATTCAGCAATAAAATATTTACTATCTTTAGTTGCATAACCTGTTCCATCACCAATTAAAACCGTAGTCTTGGCAAAATCTTTAAATAAATGATAAGCCATTCCTGTTGTTGTCGTTTTACCATGAGTTCCGGCAATACTAATAGAAATAAAGTTTTCCATAAATTGACCTAAAAATTCAAAGTAACGATAGCATTTAACATTAGGATTGGCTAATGCTGCTTTTACTTCCACGTGGTCATCATTAAAAGCATTACCTATAATTACTGTATAGCCATCTTTGATATTATTTGCATCAAATGAATAAATAGGAATATTTCTTTTTCGCAATTCATCTTCAATAAAAATATACTTATCAATATCACTACCACAAACATCATTTCCTAGTTCATGAAGGATTTCCGCTAATGGGGCCATCCCAGAACCTTTGATTCCGATAAAATAATACATATTGTCACCTCACTATTTTATTTTAACACAAATCAAAACAAATGTATTTATTGTTTATTAATCTACTACAATTAAATCTTTAGGATAACTGTTTAAGACTTTACAGCCATCTTTAGTAACCATTACTAAATCTTCGATTCTAACACCAAATTTACCTGGTAAATAAATTCCTGGTTCAATTGAAAAAATCATCCCTTCTTCAACTGGTAAATCAAAATTTACTGATACATCCCCATATTCATGAACATCTTTACCAATAAAATGTCCTAATCGGTGATTAAATTCTTTACCATAACCAGCTTCACTAATCAAATCACGAGCCGTTTTATCAATATCGCATAAGCGAACTCCAGGTTTGATCATTTTTTCAGCCGCTAAGTTAGCCTGCAAAACAATATTATAAACTTTTTTTGCTTCTTCGCTTACTTCTTTGTAGAAAACAGTTCTCGTCATATCGGAACAATAACCTTGATAACGACAACCCATATCAATAATTACACTATCACCAGGTTTTAGCATACTATCGTCATTTTCATGATGGGGATTAGCTCCGTTAGCACCAAAAGCAATAATTGAATCAAAACTATTACCATCACTGCCTAGATCATGGTAAATTCCTTCTAATCGTTTCGCAATTTCAATTTCACTTAAACCCTGACCAACTAGTTTAATTACCTGGTCGATTGCCTGATCATTAATTTTACTAGCTTCAATCATTAATTCACGTTCTTTATGATCTTTTACCATACGGGTATGATCAACACATTTAGAACCATTGACAAATTTAACACCAGGACATTTTTCCATCAATGAAAGTAGGAAATTGGCCGTCCAATGTTTATCGACACCTACTGTTTTAGCGTCTTTTACTCTACTTGCGATCATACTGGTAGGATCATCTGTGTCACTATGCCATACAATATCGATTCCTAGATCTTGATCAACATAGAATAATTTATTAAAGAATAATTTATGTTTACCATTAGCTGCTAACATTAAGACATACATTCTTTCACCAGGATGATTAACATAATTAATTAAATAATCAATTGATGAAGGTTCACTGATTAATAAATAATCAAGATTATTTTCCTGCATTCTTTTTTCAACAGCTGCAATTCTTTCTTTATTCATCTTTAATCACCTTAATTCCTAGTTCATCTAACTGATCTTGATCAACTGGTCCTGGTGCTTTAGACATTGGACAAATAGCACTGGCATTTTTAGGGAAGGCAATAACTTCACGAATATTTTCACTGCCTGTTAGAATCATTACTAAACGATCTAATCCTAAAGCAAACCCGCCATGAGGTGGTGTTCCATATTGGAATGCTTCAACAAACCAGCCAAATTGACTATCGATTCTTTCTTGTGTAAATCCTAATGCTTTAAACGCTCTTTCTTGAAGATCTTGTTCATAAATTCTTTGTGATCCCCCACCAAGTTCAAAACCATTTAAAACAATATCATAAGCATCAGCTAAACAATGAGCAGGGTCATTATCGATTTTATCAATATCTTCTTCTTTAGGTCGCGTAAATGGATGATGAACTGCATAATAGCGATTAGTTTCTTCATCAAATTCAAACATTGGAAAATCTACGACCCATAAATAAGCAAATTCATTTGGATCATATAAATTTAATTCTTTACCTAAATGATTTCTAAGAGCTGCTAATGAGCTACAAACAACTTCATATTTTACATCGCTGACAAATAATAATAAGTCGCCATCTTGACCATCCATTTTCTTTAATAAACGTTCCATTTGCGCTTCATCAAAGAATTTAGCGATTGGTCCTTCACCTTTTCCATTTTTAACCTTCAACCACGCTAACCCTTTAGCTTTATAAGTTTTAACAATCTCTGTTAACTTATCAATTGCTTTACGCGAATAATTATTAGCCTGTCCTTTAACATTAATTCCTTTAACATGACCATTAGCTTCCAAAGCACTTTTAAATACCATGAAATCAACATCATTAACCGTTTCATTTAAATTAATCAATTCTAAACCAAAGCGAATATCTGGTTTATCAATTCCATATTTTTCCATTGCTTCATGCCAAGTCATTCGTGGCAGCGGTAAAGAAAGCTCGATCCCTTTAACATCTTTCATGACCTGAGCAATCATTTGTTCACCTAAGGTAATAATTTCATCAGTAGACATAAAACTCATTTCCACGTCTACTTGCGTAAATTCTGGCTGTCGATCGATTCTTAGATCTTCATCTCTAAAACAGCGAGCAATCTGATAATATTTTTCCATTCCAGCTACCATCAATAACTGTTTAAATAATTGTGGAGATTGTGGTAAAGCATAGAATGATCCATTATGAACTCTTGAAGGTACTAAGAAATCTCTTGCCCCTTCAGGAGTAGAACGATTTAAATATGGTGTTTCAATATCAACAAAATCATGATTATCTAAAAAATTACGAATACTACGGGTAATTTGATGACGCATGATTAATTTTTGTTGCATCACTGGTCTTCTTAAATCTAAATAACGATACTGCATTCTAGCATCATCACTAGCATCAGTTTCATCGCTAGTATAAATTGGTGTTACTTTAGCAACGTTAATAATATTAATTTCACTAACTTCAATTTCAATATCACCAGTTGGTAAATTGGGGTTTTTAGAACTACGTTCAATAACTTTCCCTTTTACATGTAATACATATTCATTTTTAATTTCACGAGAAATCTCTTCCATTGATTCATTTAATACAATTTGCGTAATTCCATAACGATCCCGTAAATCAATAAATACCAAAGCTCCTAAATTTCTTTTTTTAGCAACCCAGCCTTTTAATTCAACAATTTTACCAACATCACTAATTCTTAACTCACCATTGTTATGAGTTCTATTCATGACTATGTCCCTCCATGTGTTCTTCAATATATGCAACGATGTTTTCAATTGGTACAATATCTTGTGTTTTTGAACATGTGCATTTAATATTTACTACTTCATCTTTTACTTCTTGTTCACCAATAATGATCGCAAAATGACTATTTAGACGATCAACTGATTTAAATTGGGCTTTTAATGAACGATCCTGATAATCCATTTCCACACTAAAACCATTAGCTCTTAGCATCGTTGTAATTTGCATTGCCAAGTCTTTAGCCTCATTACCTAGTGGCATTACATATACATCTAAACCATCAGCTTCTTCTAATTGTTCATCCATGGCAATCAATAATCTTTCCATTCCAAAAGCAAAACCAACTCCTGGTGCTTCTGGTCCTCCGATTTCCTGGACTAAACCATTATAGCGGCCACCACCACCAACAGTTGCCCCGGCACCAAGTCGTGGATCATCAGAAATAACTTCAAAAACAGTATGACAATAATAATCTAATCCCCGTACTAAATTAGGATCGATTACATATTCGATTTCCAATTCATCTAATAATTCACAGACTTTATCAAAATGCGCTTTAGCTTCTGGGGTTAAAAAATCAATTGTTTTTGGTGCATCTTTCATTGATGGGTGATCATGATCAACTTTACAATCTAAAATTCTTAATGGATTAGTTTCATAACGATTTTTACAATCACTGCAAAGTTCATCTAAATATGGTTTAAAATGATCTTTTAAAGCCTGACGATAATTATCGCGACTAGCATTATCTCCTAAAGTATTTAAATGTAGTTTAACTCCTTTTAATCCTAAGGCTTTAACTAAAGTTACTGCCATGGTCATACATTCAACATCTAAATATGGTGACTCATAACCAATCATTTCTACTCCAAATTGATGGAATTGGCGCTGACGGCCATTTTGAGGTCGTTCATAACGAAACATTGGTCCAATATAATATAATTTACTGATTTTTTCAGGATTAGCATACATTTTATGTTCCACATACGCTCTAGCGAC
>NZ_JAGHEW010000032.1 GCF_017889095.1 Thomasclavelia sp.
ATGATATATTTCTCTATAATATCTTATTGAATACTTGATAGAATTCTTTCTAAGTGTAAAGCTAAATAGCCAACTTCGGTTTCTGGTAATTCTTTATTTAAAGCTTTGGATAAGGCATTACACATATTTACTGCCTGATCATAAGCAAATGGAAATTTATCTTTGGTAAATTCGCTAATATCCATTTGTAATTTTTCATTAGTATTTAATCGTAAAATTAACAACTTAATATGATTCATTAAACGTACATACGATATTGAATTAATATCAATGACGATATTTAGATCCTCTTGTAATTTGATAATACTATCATGAATAACTCGTGTTGCTTCCATTGATTCAACTACCTGATTAGAAGAAATTGCTGAATGGATATGCAAAGTAATGAAGCCAATTTCATCATCATTAATATCAACATCAATAAATTTTTTAATTACTGCTTTTCCTTTAAAAGCTACTTCATATTCATCTGGAAATAATAGTTTAATATCGGCTAAAAATGGATTGGATGGCATGATATTTTCTTTCATCCGCTTAATTGCAAAAAAGATATGATCAGCTAACGGCAATAAAATATCATTATCCACTTTTTCAAACTTCTCAATCGCTAGATTAATAATTGTCGAAGCAATTTCCAAATAAACTGGATCAATATAATTGATGATATTTTTTGATTTTTGTTTAGCATTATAGTTTTTTTGCATCAAATACTTTTTAGCATTTCTTGGTACTTCAATCATTTCATTAGCTTTTTTTCCAAAACCAATTCCCTTATTCATAATAATTACTTCTTCGTTATCTTTGATTGCTAAAATAGTATTATTGTTCAATACTTTAATTATTTTATACATACATTTTCCCTTTATTCATATAAGCGCATAATAACTGCACCTTTTTCTTTTATCCCATATTCTTTTTCAATTCGACAATGCTCACTTGCTTTAGTAACTACTAATAAAATATTTTCATCCATAGCATTTTCTTTAATATATCTTAAATCACTATTCCAAAGAAGATCTCCTTTAGCTACATACTGATCAACTTTTACTAATAATTCAAAACCAGCTCCATTTAAATTAACCGTATTTGTCCCAAAATGAATTAATAATTCAACACCACTATCAAGCTGCATACCAAGGGCATGTTTAGTTGGATAAATCATCGTAATCTTACCAGCACATGGTGCAACAATTAAACCGTGATCAGGCTTGATCATTACCCCATCACCTAATAATTTATGAGCAAACATTTCATCACAAGATTCTTCAATTGGCATTACCTTACCATCAACAATATTTCCCAGTTCAATCATAGCACTAGATTGCGATGAAGATTCTGGTAATTCATCATATTCTTTAGGAATATTAGCTAAATATTCATCTAATTTAGTCTTAATCGACGAAGCTTTTGGGCCATAGATAATTTGAATGCCATTACCTTGAAGAACAACAGCTGCCGCTCCTGATTGTTTTAATAAACTTTCTTTAACTAATGATTTATCTTCAATCGTTGCCCTAACTCTAGTGATACAGCAATCTACTTCACTAAAATTATCACGACCACCTAAACCTTGAACAATCATCTGTGACTGTTTATCTAATTCAACTTTCGCAAATGATTTTTTATCACCAATTTTAGCTTTTTTAAATACAACTAAACGATCATCATCCTCGCGACCTAATGTTTTTAAATCTAACTTTTTAATTAAATATTTAAAACTAAAATAATATAAGAAAAAATAAACAATTCCTACTGGTATCATTAATATCCAGCTAGTTTTACTATTCCCTTGCATCACACCAAATACAATAAAATCAATGATACCTCCAGAAAATGTCAAACCAATCGTAATATTAAGTATTTGAGCGATCATATAAGCTAAACCAGCTAAAACTACTTCAACCCCAAATAAGATTGGTGCCGAAAACAAAAAAGTAAATTCCAACGGTTCCGTAATCCCCGTTAAAACACTGGTCAAAGCAGCACTCAATAATAAAGAACCTACTCTTTTTTTCATTTTATCTTTAGCCATGTGATACATCGCTAAAGCTGCACCAGGCAATCCAAAAATCATAAAAACAAATTTTCCGGTAAAATATCTAGTCGCATCACTACTAAAATGACTAATCGTTGGATCAGCTAACTGCGCAAAAAATATATTTTGACCGCCATAAACCATTACTCCATTTACCAGCATCGATCCCCCAATGGCTGTTTGCCAAAACGGTAAATAAAAATCATGATGTAAACCAAAAGGCACTAACAAACGCTCGATCATTCCATAAATAAAAGTTCCCCCATAACCGGAATTAACGATCAATCCTCCTAATGCAAAGATAGAATTTTGAATAAACGGCCAAACATAAAACATCAAAATTCCCACCAATAAATAAGTTATCGTTGAAATAATCGGGATAAACCGTTCTCCTTCAAAAAAAGATAATACACTAGGAAGAGAAATCTGATAATAACGATTATGTAAAAAACTAACCCCTAAACCTACAATTATTCCACCAAAAACTCCCATCTCTAGCGACTGGATCCCACAAATGGTACTAATCGTTCCTTGTAAAACATCTTTAGCAATCTGTCCATCAATAATTACTCCATTTAAAGTAAGCAACGCATTAATCGTTGTATGCATAACAAAAAAAGCAATAATTGATGATAGAACCGCTACTTCTTTAGCTTTTTTAGCCATACCTAAAGCTACCGAAGCCGCAAAAATAAGTGGTAAATTATTAAATATCGCACTACCTACCGTAGTTAAAATAACAAAAAAATTATTTAAAACACTACCTTCATGCAACCAGGTTTCTAAATGCAACAAAGCAATTGTTTCTTCACTAGCAACCGATTGGCCAATTCCTAAAAAGAAACCCGCAATTGGTAACAGCGCTATCGGTAGCATAAAACTACGACCAATTCGCTGTAAAACTCCCAAAATCCTTTCTTTCATAATCTCCCCCTTACAATTTATGACATATTTACAGTTAAAATAACATTATCCTACTAAATCTTATAATAAAGATTCATCGTCCAATGTCAACAATATTTACTCATTTTTAAGAATAAAATCAACCAAAAAAGGAAGGATTATGCATCCTTCTAACTTTTAACAAAGTTATTTAAAAATATTTTTTTATTGTATCTAAATTATATATCAGGATATTTAATAGCATCACTTACACTACCAATAAATTTTCATTTTTCACCATTTATTATCTTTTTCTTGAGAAAACAATACCAAAGATAACCCAAAACAGCGACAATTAATTCAGTTAACGGATATGTTAGCCAGATTCCTGTCATTTGATAAAGCGCTGATAAAATAAAAGCTAACGGAATAATGATGATAAATCCTTTTAATAATGATAGTAAATGAGCCGGTAATGCTTGTTCAATTGAAGTGAAAAAGATTGCTAGTACGGTATTATAACCAACAAATAAATTAGATAAAAAATAGATCTTAATTCCTTCAACTGCAATCAACTGTAATTTAAGATCATTACCAGAATTAAAAACAGTTACAACTTTATTGGCATTGACAAATAATAAAGCATATAAAACTACCGAAATAACACCAACACTAATAATTGTATAGCGCCAGATTGCTAAAATTTTTGACTTATCCTGTTTACCAAAAGCATAACTGATGATTGGCTGGATCCCCTGAGCTATTCCGGTATAAATAGAAACGATCACCAAAGAAATATTGGCAACTACGCCATAAGCGGCAATTCCTCTATTTCCGGTAATATTACCAATTAATAAATTAAAGATAATCATAACGATCCCTGATGATAATTGAACAATTAATGATGGAAATCCTAATGATAAAATATCTTTAACTAAAGTAAAGCGGAAAATTGTTTTGACTAAATAAAATCCTTTTTTCTTACTTAACCAATGTTTTGCCATGATCATAATACTAATAATTGGTGATAGCCCAGTCGCTAAAATTGCACCAAAAATCCCCATCTGCATTGGAAAGATAAACACATAATCTAAAACAATATTTGCAAAACTTCCAATCAGCATCGCTAACATTGATAATTTGGGATTTCCATCGTTTCTAACATAACATAATAATACATCATTTAAAATAAATGCTCCTGAAAATAACATTAGCCATTTCAAATACGTATCTGTCATGATCAATACTTGATCATTAGCACCAAGCATTCTTGCAATTGTATTTGAAAAAAATAACCCACCTAATGTAAAGATAACCGTAAAAACAAGTGCTAATAAAATAGTATTAGTATATAAGCAATTGATCTTCGCCTGTTTATTTTGGCTTTTATAAATCGAAAACTTTGTCGCTCCCCCAATTCCTAACATTAATCCTGTACCATGAATAAAGTTATAAACAGGAATTGCTAAATTTAACGCCGTTAAACCATCAGCTTTTAATGATTGTGAGATAAAAAAAGTATCGGCTAAAATATAACAAGATACACCAATAGTTCCTAAAGTACTTAAAAAAGTATAATCAAAAAATTCTTTCAAATAGCTTTTTTTCATAATATCCTCCATTTCCATAAAAAAATAACATCAGCTTTCTATCTTCAATGGCCTAACGATAGAAAACCGATGTTTTATTTCTCTTACCCGGCAGCAAGAATGTTTAATTTCTATTATCTTATCAAAGTATTGATATTAAAGCAAGTGACTTTGTGTTAAATTAATTATCTTTTTAAATTTTGGTTAATAAATTGATAAACTTGATCAAGCGTTTGTAAATGCCAGAAGGTTTCTCCGCCATGATCACCTTGATTTAACTTATAGAAAGTACAATCAAGCTGACACTCATTTAAGTAATCAAATAATTCAATACTTTGATGGAACGGTACTAAACGATCTTTAGTTCCATGGAAGATGATCAGAGGCACTAGTTTGCTATTTTGATCTAAATAACTTTTAATGGCTGTTGTTTTAGCTAACTGTGGATGTTCTAAGACATTTAAGCCACCAAGTAACATTCCTTCAGGACTATTAGCTGCTACATGATCATAAGTTGATGGATAATCAGACATAGTCGTAATATTAGTAGGACCATAGAAATCAATTACCCCATTAATTGGCGGTAATTCAAAATCCTGGTACTGCTTATTATAAGTAGCCCACATCATTAATACCGTATGTCCCCCTGAAGAATCACCCCATAAAAAGACATTATTAGAATCAATATTTAATTCTTCAGCGTGTTCAAAAGCATATTTTAAAGCTTTTTTGCTATCAATTACCTGAGCTGGAAATGGAGCAATTGAAGTATCACGATATTGCACAATTCCAATCTGGAATCCCCTTTTAGCAAACTCATAAAGTTCAAAAAGATTATCAGTTAGATTTTGTTTCCGCCAGGCAGAGCCTTGGACATATAAAATAAATGGTAATTTTTGATTTTGATTAATTAATAATAATTTTAAATTATGCTTAGCATCATAAATCACTTCTTTTAAACGAATTTTATCATAACGCTGATAAGCAAGTTCTTTAATATTTTCCCTAGTAGTTAAATCTTCAGGAAATTCTTCATAACTTAAATTAACTGGTTTCATAATATTCCTTTCTGTTATTCATTTTCAAATGGTGTTAAATTAATTACGGTATCTTGTGGATAGATTCGTTTTTCATCATTATCAAGATCAATTAAAACATACTTATCATTTCCCATTTTTAATTCTTTCATATAAGTTAATTGCCTTAATCCATGGCGAGATTCAATTCGTTCAACTAAATCATGATGTTCTTCTTCTTTCATGGCATAAACAATATCAATACAAGCCTGGTCAATAGCTAAAATATCTAATGAAGCTAAAATTCCGACATTTGGTGTTACTACTGGTGCGGCATTTACCCCTTCACAATCACAAGAAACTGACATATTACGCATTACATTAATATATGCAATTCGATTTTCATAATGATCAACTACCGCTTTAGTTGATTCTGTCATTCTTTCCATAAATTCTTCATTGGAAATATCCCACATATCATCTTGATTAGGGGTAGTATGAATGATTCGTTTACCCATTTGACCATCAGCACAGCCAATTCCGATGTTTTTATCACTGCCACCAAAACCGCCTTTACTATGACCTTTAAAATGCGTTAAAATAAGCAAAGAATCATAATTAGTCATGTGAGAACCAACTGACATTTCTTTAAACCATTTACCACCATTAACTGGTAACATCATTGTTCCTTCTTCATCCATGATATCTACTGGTGCAAAAGTCCAGCCATTAACTTCTAAAGTTTTTCGATGTTGCTTACTAGTATAACGATCTCCTTCATAATAAGTATTAGTTTCAATAATTGTAGCATCTTTTAAATTATTTTCCATTAACTCTTTAACCCAAGGACGAGGAATGATATTTGGTCCATGAGGCTCTCCAGTATGCAACTTAATTCCTACTTTACCATAAAGAGTTTCCTTGATTTTATCATATACTTTTTGTAATCCTTTTGCTGATAAATCTCTAGTAAAATAAACAATTGATTCATTCCCAGTACGTTTGTTATATGGAATATAGATATCTCCCATAACATCATAAACATTATTTTTGTCTGTCATATTTATAATCTCCTGGTATATTATAAATGACTCATGTAGTTAGTCATTTACAGTATACTTTTTCCTTTCCAATCAACCAGGTTAACCTGGTTGATTCAAATTAAAATTGTCTGTAAAATATTGAAATATGTGAAT
>NZ_JAGHEW010000265.1 GCF_017889095.1 Thomasclavelia sp.
CGTTCTTTATTACCTTTGCCTAATACTTTTACAAACCCCATTTTAATATTAACATCACTTAATTTTAAATTTAGTAATTCAGATATCCGCATACCTGTAGCATACAATAATTCAACCATACAGCGATTTTGAAAAGATATGGCATCTTTTGTATCAATACTCGCTAAAAGCTCTCTCATTTCATTTTCTGATAAAACAACTGGCAGTTTTTTTTCGATTTTTGGTAACGTAAAACTACTCATTATATTTTTATCAATTATTTTTTCTTTGACTAAAAAAAGATTAAACATTCTAAGAGAAGTGATTTTTCGTGAAATTGAATTAGTACTATTTTTTTTTGCTAACTTTTTTAAAAACAAGCGAATATGTTCTTTATCAATATCTTCAATTTTAGTTATTTGATGAGTTTCGATTATATAATTGGAAAATTCAACTAAATCTCGAAAATAGGCATAAATAGTGTTTTTACTAAGTCCCTTTTCAACAATCAAATATTGTTTATATTCATTTAAAGCATCTTTTATCAACATATCAACCATCCATTCTACAGCTAGTATTATACCATGTTTAAATTTATTATTGCCAATGATTTATTAATTAAAGTGCATAAACTTTAAATGCCATTGATAAACTAATAATAATTAAAACAATAATAATATAGTCCAAAATATAATTGATGATCTTACGACTATTAAATACTTCTGGTGTCAAAAAAGAAATCGTAAAGCAATTTAATGATAATTTAAGCGATATTATTGAAATGACATAGATTAAGACTATTTCTAAAAATAATTGAGGAAAATAGCCTAAAAATAGCATACTAGCATCAAATTTATTTAAAGTAAAATAAAAAATCGTAGCAATAGATATTTGCATTCCTTTAGAAAAAATAACAAAACTGTTTAATAAAGTCCCTAAAAAACTGGTCGATATAATTAATGACAGAAATATGTATAAACTAGTTATGATCAAATAGAGATTATAATTATTAGTGGTTTCATTATCTTTAAAAAAGAATAAATATTTATTGATTTCTACTAGCTGTAAATTACCATAAAAATAAAATAAAATTCCAAATAATAATCCAATTATAAATAAGATTGAAAAAAATAAATTGATAATCAGTTTTTCATTTCTAAATACTTTATTTAAAATACTCATAAGTTGCTCCTTTCGTTTATACAACTTATGAGTATTGATTTATAATTATGCTTTTATTTTAAATATTTCTTTTGCGTTTTTTTATCATTTTTCGAAAAATCAGAAGCTTTGGTCAATAAAGGACGATCAAAGTTCTGATTCATTTTGGCTAATAAATCATCTAAATTATTATCTTGAACTTCCACTTTTTCATCTAGATCAAAAATACTAATTTGCTCCTTTAAATTCTTTTTATTGATCGTATTATTCAAACTCACGCCTAATAAACGAACTGGGCGCCCTGTATAATTACTGTCAAATAACATTTTAGCTGTTGATAAAATAGTTTCATAATCATTGATATATTTAGCTACCGTTGTTTGTCGAGTAATGCTTTCAAAGCGTGTATATTTGATCGTTATTGAAATTGAATTGGAAACAAGATCGCGTTTTAATGCTCTTGAAGAAACTTGTTTAGCAAGATCTTTGATTACCTCCTTTAAAAATACTTCATCACTAGTATCATGGGGTAAAGTTGTTGAATTACCAACTGATTTTAGTTCATTATGGCCATAATCGACCGGGTTAGTATCGATGCCATTGGCTTTACGATAAACTAATAAAGCATTTTTACCGATGATTTTTTTTAAATTATCATAGTTTTCTCGTTTAGCTAGATCACCGATAGTATTAATACCAGCTGCTTTTAATTTAGGCTGTGTTTTTTTTCCAATCCCAAACATATCTTTAATATCGAGTGGCCACATTTTTTCTTTAATATTTGATCTTGTTAAAACGGTGATCCCCATTGGTTTTTTCATATCACTAGCCATTTTTGCTAAAAATTTATTTGGTGCGATTCCAATTGAACAGCTTAAACTAAGCTGCTGATAAACTTTTTCTTGAATTTCTTTAGCTAATATAACGGGATTAATTTGTTTTTCTTCAATTATTTTAGTCACATCAAGATAACATTCATCAATACTGGCAACTTCTAAAATTTCACTATATGAAGCAATAATAGTAAAAAATTCGCTTGATAAACGATGATATAAAGTAAAGTCAGCTGGTAAAATAATTAAATTTTTACATAACTGTTTAGCCTGGAATAACGGCATAGCTGAATGAATCCCAAATTTACGAGCTTCATAAGAAGCAGTGGTAATAATACTTCGCTTAGATTTACCGGAAATAACAATAGGTTTTCCTTTTAAAGAAGGATTACGCGAAATCTCAGCATTAGCATAAAAAGCATTAAGATCAATATGAAATATAACCTGCATTAAATCACCTACCTTACTATTTACTAAATATTATACTAAAAAAAAGACAAATTGAAATAGAAAGGTGCTCTTTTGAGCACCGATTATTCCTGTTTATCCATTTCTAACATCCAGTCAATATACAGACCGTATCCAGTTATTGGGTTATTTCCAGAAACATGAGTAACACAGCCGATTATTTTATCGTTTTGAATAATTGGTGAGCCGCTCATTCCTTGAACAATACCATTAGCTTTTTCGATTACACTATTATCAGTAACTTTAAACTCAATCCCCTTTTCTTTGATCTCATCTTGACTATTTAATTTAGTAATTTCAATCGTACATTTAACGATTTCACTACCATTTAAAACTGTCATAAAGTAAGCTTCACCTAATTTAATTTCATCCATTGATGCAGTTTCCATCATTTCGCGATTGGAAATATCATAATTATAAGTTCCATAGATACCAAATTGACTATGGCTGTTTATACTACCTATTTCAACGTTGGAAATGTCTGCAATCTTATTTCCAGAAGCTTGATTGGTTGCTTTTTTAATGCTAGTTACTTCACTTTCATAAATACTTCCATTTTGAAGCAGTGTTTCACTTTCAAGTTTAGAATCACTCATAGCATGTCCTAAAGCACCAAACGTTTTAGTTTCCGGGTTATAAAAAGTTAAAGTTCCAATTCCGCTGATAGAATCTTTGACATATAATCCGGTAGAAAACTGTTGATTTTCATAACTGACTTTTAAATCTTGATGAAGCTGCTGCTTATCACGTTTAACCGTCAAATCATAAACTGTATCTTCAGGATTATTTTTAATTACTGTACTTAATTCTTCAATACTGGTAACTTTTTGATTATCAATGGCAATAATTAAGTCACCAGCTTCAAAATCAGAAGTAAGTGGATTGTATTTTTGATTGTCAATGGTAATGTCGTAACCGCCAGTGATAATTACCCCTTGATAATCAAGCTCAATGCCAATTGAATCACCACCAGGAATTAATGAAATAGCGTAAGCGGCAACGGGATTGATAATGGTTAAAATCAGGATAAAGGAAAGGATTAGCTTTTTAAAAAGCATAACAACCTCCTTGTAGCTTTAGCTACATCATAGTTTGGCTGTTATGCTTAAACTTATTCATTATTTTGTTTTAAGATACGAGCATGTTCAATCGATTCTTTTGATAATTCTTTACCAGAAATTAATTTAGCTATTTCATTTACGCTTGAATCATAATCTAATTGTTTAATTTTAACACTGGTATTATCAGCAGTTGAACTTTTTTTAATTAAATAATGATTTTTTGCAAATGCAGCTACCTGAGCTAAATGAGTAATGCATAAAACTTGATGTGTTTTACTAATTTGTTTCATTTTAGCACCAATACTTTCAGCCACTTTACCACTAACACCAGTATCAGCTTCATCAAAAATAATTGTTTCAATTGAACTTTTTGATAATGATAGAATTTTTATTGCCAGCATGATCCTAGACATTTCACCACCTGAAGCAACCTTGTTTAGTGGTTTTAATGTTTGACCGGCATTGGTAGAAATAAGAAATTCTATTTTATCTTGTCCATTTATTTGAAGTTCAGTTTGTTTTAAATCAACTTTAAAAACAACTTTATCTAAATATAATGATTTTAATTCATCAGTTACTCGTTTAGTGAACTTTAGCGCTTCTTCATTTCGTAACTGCGTGATCATATCAGCTAATTCTTTAGCTTCACGATATGCAATTTCCTGTTGTTTTTTTAAATCTTTTAAAAATCTTTCACGATTGTTAAAAGCGGCTATTTTCATTGTTATTTCATCTTTTGATTCCATAATTGCTTCAATTGAAGGACCATATTTTCTTTTTAACCGATTTAACTTAAATAAAGTTTCCTGAATTTCGTTTAAGCGATATTCATCAAAATTAAAACTATTAAATTCATCAATGACACTATCATCTAGATCCATTAGATTATAATATAAATCATTCATCTTTTCATAAATCAACTGATATGCTGGATTATCACTAATTGCTTCTAATTCATATAAAGCATTATTTAAATTTGTTAAAACACCATAATCGCCACTCATATATTGGCGATAACTATTAACTTTTTCTTTTATTTTTTCATATTCAAGCAATTGTTTTTTCTCTAAATCTAAACTATCTTCATCAATTTCATCTAGATCAATACTATTAATTTCATCTAACTGACTTTGATAGTATTCTAATTGTTCATCACTTAATTCTTCATTTAAGGCTTTTTGATAGTCACGATTAATTTCTTTATATGTACGGTAGGCTAAAACATACTGTTTATTTAAATCATTTAGTTTTAAACCAATAAAGTTATCTAGAATATCTAAATGATTATTAGCATCAAATAAACTATGAGTTTCAAACTGGGAATGAATATCGATCAATTCACTCATAATTGACTGTAATACTGTTTTGGAAACATTACGATAGTTAATTTTAATTGTTGAACGATTATCACGATTAAATGCTTTTGAAACAACTAATTTATCGTCGTAAACAATTCGATATTCTTTTAATTTATCTAAAACTGCAGAATTTTCTTTGATCGTAAATACACCTTCAATAAAACATTCATTTTGATTAGCCTTAATAAAACTAGTTTGGGAACGATTGCCCATTAACTGTCCAATAGCATCAATAATGATTGATTTACCAGCACCAGTTTCACCAGTTAAAACGGTCATTTGATCATTAAAATCAACTTCTAAACGATCAATAATCGCAAAATTTTCAATATAGATACTCTCTAGCATCTTTTTATCACCTACCTTTTAAAACAATCATGAGCTTGTTTTACAACTGCTTCAACATCAATATCTACTTCACTGCCATTTTTTACAAATAAACCTAAAAATTCAATATTCCCTTCACCACCAGTAAATTGTGAAAATGTTAATTGTTCTAAAATGAACTCATTTTCTTTAGCAAAGTTAATAACTTTATTTATTACTTCAAGGTGAACTTTAGCATCCTTGATAATTCCTTTTTTACCAACTTCATCTTTACCAGCTTCAAATTGTGGTTTGATTAAAGCAACAACTTGATCATGACTAGTTAAAATACTTTTTAAAGGTTCAAAGATATATTTAAGAGAGATAAATGAAACGTCGATACTAGCAAAACATGGTAAGCCATCAGTAAATAATTCTTTAGTAGCATATCTAAAATTAGTTTTTTCTTTAACGATTACTCGAGGATCATTTCTTAATTTCCAAACTAGCTGATTGGTTCCTACATCAATGGCATATACGAGTTTAACACCATTTTGCAAAGCACAATCGGTAAAACCGCCGGTTGAAGATCCAATATCAACCATTATTTTATCATTTAAATCTAAATTGAATTCTTTGATTGCTTTTTCTAATTTTAAACCACCACGAGAAACATAAGGCATAATTTTCCCTTTGACAAACAGTTTGGTATCAAGAGGAATTTTAGTTCCCGGCTTATCGATGATATCATGTTCATCATGAACAATTCCGGCCATAATTGCCCGTTTTGCCTTTTCTCTTGAATCAAAAAAACCTTGTTCAACTAATAAAACATCAATTCTTTCTTTCTTCATTAATTATCTCCTTGATTTGCTGATATAAACTATCTAGATCTAATCCTTCATCAACCAAAATTTCATCAATCGATCCTTGTTTTGAATAATGATCATCAACTCCAAAACTATGAATCCTTTTTAAAATATTATTTTGTAAATAATAATAAGCAATATTACTTGCTAATGAATTAATTTTTAGATCTGTTTCATAAACGATCAATGGTTTATCATCAACGATTTCCACTAGCATTTTTTCATCCATTGGTTTAATAAATAATGCATTTACAATTCTTGCTTTAATTTCTTTATCTTTAAAATATTCTTTAACTTTAGTTACATTTTGACCATAACAAATAATGGTAACATCATGATCATTTGCAGTTTCAATATACCATTTACCAATCGGTAAAGTTTCATCTTTACCGATTTCCTGATCTTCAATTTCACCACGCGGAATTCTTAAAATATAGGGGTGATCATTGTTTTTTAAATATGTATTAATAAATCTTTTTGTATTTTGACTGTTATCAGGGCTACAAATAATCACGTTAGGTAATTGATTTAAAAAACCAATATCAAATACACCGTGATGAGTAGGACCGTCACTGCCAACAAAACCGCAGCGATCAACACTAACTAAACAGCTAAGA
>NZ_JAGHEW010000266.1 GCF_017889095.1 Thomasclavelia sp.
ATCATATTATTTTAAATAATCGGATCTTTTTTCATTGCAGTAAATCAGGTTTTAAATTAAACAGTATCAATAAAAGAGCATGTTATTTGGTAGTTGAGGATTTAGGAATAAATTTAGATGTAGGTACCCATAATCACAATTCTGTTGCTATTCATGGTAGAATAAAAGAAGTTAATGATTTAAAAATTAAAAAAGATGCTTTGTTGCAAATTGTTGCATCATTAGCACCAAAACATCCTTATAATGATAAAATGTTAGAATTTACTAATATATTAGAATTAGAAATTGATTATATGATTGGTAAAAGTCATATTCGCTAAAAGGTTAAGCCAAATGCTTAACCTCTATTTATTACTAATTAAATTTACTTGTAGAATTTCACTATGTTTAGCCGAGCGCATTGCATAGCCCCAAGTACCCATACCCGAAGTAACAATCGCATGGAAATTTCCATCAGTAATCATTCCATAATTTAAATCATTTACTTTAACTAAATCAAATAGATATTGTAATGGAAAAATTTGACCTGCATGAGTATGTCCTGATAATTCTAGATCAATTCCTTGCTCCTTATTAATATCGTATTCATGAGGCTGATGGTCAAGTAGAACTAACGGTTTATCATCATCTAAATTACTTACTAGACTTTTTAATGATGCTCTTTTACTTACTACGTAATCTTTACGTCCAATTAGATAAATATCATCTAATTCAACAACTTCATCTAATAAAACATGAACTCCAATATCAGTTAAATTATCAACTACATCTAATTCTTTTAACGGGCAACCACCTTGAAAACCAATTTCATGATTTCCTTCTATATAATAAACTAAATTATCTTCAGCTATTTCTTTAAATACCTTTAAAGATCCATCAAAATCTTCCTGAGTTGTGCCTTCATCATAAATATCACCTAATAAAATAAGGGCATCAGGTTTGATCTTATCTACCTGATCTTTAATTTTATATAAATCATTTACATCAACAGCCGTCGATAAATGAATATCAGAAACAACTAACAATGTTTTATCTTCAAATTCTTTATCAATATTTACATCATAACTAGTTACAATCGTATTTTTAGCATTATAAATACCATAACAGCTTAAAATAAGTGAAATTATTAAAGTCACAATACCCCGTTGATAAATAAATTTAAAATGACGATCAAACCTAGTTTTAAATAAAATCAAATTAATTAAATCAAAAGCTACAAAACAAATACATGCATTAGCAAGAAAACCAAATACTAACATACTAAACTGACACAAAATAATTAAAGTCACAATAATTATCAACGTAATTATTTTTGCATGTCGAATATGTTTAAAAACCAAATGTGTATGATAAGTTAAATAAATTGTCATTAAAGCCACTAATGCCATTTCCATTAATACAAACCAGCTCATAATATCGCCCCTTTTACAAAATAATTATACCACGAAAACAAATTATGATATAATACTTTGCGAGGTGAAATATATGCATAAATTAGCTTGTCCTAAATGTCATCAAGCACTTGAACAAGTTGGAAATTCATATAAGTGCATTAATAATCATTGTTATGACATTGCAAAATCAAAATATTTAAATTTACTTTTAAACCCTGATAAAGCTACTAATAATCCTGGTGATAGCAAAGAAAGCTTAGTTGCGCGAAAAGCTTTTTTAACTAAAGGATATTATGATATTATTTTAAACAGTGTTATTGATTGTATAAAAAAATATCAGCAGGGTGATCAATTAGAAATCTTAGATTTAGGTTGTGGTGAGGGATATTATACTAACGGTATTAAAAACGGCTTTGTAAACTGTAATATTTATGGTTTAGATATTTCTAAAGAGGCCATCAATATGGCTACTAAATATACTAAAGATATTTACTGGTTAGTTGGTAATAGTAAAAATATTCCTATTTTAGATCATTCTTTAGATTTTATTAGTGCTTTATTTACAGTAGTAAACCAAGATGAATTAAAACGTAGTTTAAAACCTGGTGGCTATATTATCCATGTAACTGCCAACAGTAATCATCTAATTGAAATCAAAGAATTAATTTATGATGAAATCAAAGTAAAAAGCGATAAATATATACGTTTAGATTTTAAAACTGTTGAATCATTTGACATAGTCAAAACAATTGCTATCGATAACCGTGAAGATGCTTTAAATCTTTTAAAAATGACACCACATTTCTATCATATTAAAAAAGAGCGTCGTAATGTTTTAGACACTCTTGAAAAACTAGATGTAACTATTGATGTTAAAATAACTATTTATCAGACATGAACATAAATTCATGTCTTTTATTATATAAATAATTATCAATATTTGAATTACAATAATTAATGGTATTCCATATTTAAACAACGCTTTTGATGTTTTATGATGAAAAATCAACATTCCAAGTATTGCACCAATAGAACCGCCAATAATTGCTAAAAGGATTAATGTTTTTTCACTAATTCGCCAACGATGATACTTGGCTTTAGCTTTATCAACTCCATAGCTTAATAAAGCAATAATATTAATTATTAATAAATATCCTACAATAACTTTCATTTTTATTCTTATTTATCATAAAAGAAACGTACCATCTTAACTACATTAAAACGGCTTTTTTCAAATAAAATTCGGGCCGGAATTCTTTTCAATTCCCCACAATCCAAAAAGATAATTACCACACCATTTTTCTCCGTTTCTTCATAGCCAACAATTGTTACCCAATGCCATAAATCATCACGAATTGCTCTACGGCGATGGGTTAAAATCAATAAACCCAAAGGATGTCCATCATCAATACTAGCTTGAACAATCCGAGTAGCATCATATAACTTAGGACGCCGAATAATATGATAACGGCAATTATTTAATAATTTACTTAACCTTCGAGCAAACAAGTACACATAAGGAAAGCCCCGTTTTCCTGGAGTCATGACTTTAAACATTTCACCCATATAATCAAGATATTCCGGTTTTTTAAATTCTCTTTCATTTTTAGTATAATAAATGAAAATATCTGTCGCACTAACACTAGCACAGCCAGCTTTTCTAGCCCAAGAATCCAAATACCAGTCTTGATTTCCACCATGACCAATTAACTCATTATCTTGATAGATCTTAGGATAATCTAAAATCATCCTAGTCACCCCCTTTATGATTTATTATAAGCATCCATTACTGCTTTACTTACTGCTGGAACTACTCTTTGATCAAATGCATCAGGAATGATATAATCTTCTTTTAGTTCTTCTTCAGGAATAATATTGGCAATCGCTTTAGCACAAGCAATTTTCATAGCTTCATTAATATTATCAACCCGACCATCTAATGCCCCTCTAAATATTCCTGGGAAAACTAAGACATTATTGATTTGATTTGGAAAATCACTTCGTCCTGTTGCTACTACACGTGCACCAGCTTGAAGTGCTAAGTTTGGTTCGATTTCTGGCTGTGGATTAGCCATCGCAAAAACAATCGCATCATGGTTCATTGTTTTAACCATTTCTGGTGCCAATACATTAGCAGCCGATACTCCAATGAAAACATCACTATCTTTGATTGCATCTTCTAAAGTTCCGTTAATTTTATTTAAATTAGTTACTTTTGCGATTTCCTCTTGAGCCGGATTCATCCAATCATTACCCGTACATAAAATACCTAAACGATCAACCATTAAAATATTTTTAGCTCCTAATTCCAGTAATAATTTACAAATACTAATTCCTGCACTACCAGCACCATTAATAACAATTTTAACTTTTTCCATTTCTTTACCAACTAATTTTAACGCATTGATAAGTCCCGCACTTACCGCAATCGCTGTACCATGTTGATCATCATGGAATACTGGAATATCTAATTCCTTTTTCAACCGTTCTTCAATTTCAAAACAGCGAGGCGCACTAATATCTTCTAGATTTATTCCCCCAAAACCAGGTGCAATATATTTTACTGCTTTAATAATTTCTTCAGTATCTTGCGTATCTAAACAAATTGGATACGCATCAATATTAGCAAACTCTTTAAACAATACTGCTTTTCCTTCCATAACCGGCATAGCCGCTTTAGGTCCAATATTTCCAAGTCCCAATACAGCACTACCATCAGTTACTACAGCAACACTATTACCCTTACCTGTTAATTCATAAGCTTCATCTTCATTTTCTTTAATTAATGTACAAGGTCTAGCAACACCAGGCGTATACGCTAATGCCATATCTGCCATACTAGCAACCTTAACTTTAGAAACTACTTCTAATTTACCTTTATTACAACGATGTAACTCAACCGCTTTATCATAAACATCCATCTTATAAACCTTCCTTTTTTTATTATTATACAAACTCATTATAATACAAATATAATCTTATTTGTGTATTTTTATTAAATATATTTATTAAAAACAAAAAATCTAATCCTACATCATAAAATGTAAGATTAGATTAGTTTTAATATGGTGTACTAGTAGTTGCTCCACAACCAGAACATTTATATCCAGTTACAACCGTTTCACCTTCAACCCAATTATAACGATGATTAGTTGTATAGCCACCATCTTGACTACAGCCATCACTATGACTACCATTTTCACCGCCGCAAAGATTACATACTTCTACAGTATATTCCTGATAATAACCGTCACTTTTTTCAGTAACTTCTACCCAAGTGTGTTTATGAGGTTCTGGTGTAGAAGTTCCGGTGTTATTACCACCTTGATTATTACCTTGATTACCACCTGATGGATTTTGATTATTATTGTTGTTATTGTTATTATTAGATGATTGATTTCTATCATCATCTTCATCTTCGTCTTCGTCATCATCATCTCGATCATCTGATCTAACTGGAGTAGTTGCATTTTCAATTTCTTCTTCCGCAACCTCAGTTACCGTACCATCTGTTTTAGCGACTTGCTGGTTATTATCTGCATAAACAACAGTTCCAGCATCAGCTAGTGTAGCAGCTTCTTCTAAAGTTACTACTGTTATTGTTTTAGTAATATTAATATCTTCTATTTCATCATCACTAGCTGTTACTTCCTGTTTTAAGTGCTCAGCTAATTTTTTCTTAATCGCTCCAACAGTATAGTTTATTTCATAACTGCCAGGTGTACTAAGATTTACTTTAGAATCATCTACATTTATATATTTAATGATTTCCCCATTACATTGAACATTATAGAAATAATCAACACCCTGAGCATTTACAACAACATAGCGATCACCAATACCACTGATTAAACCTTGCAAATCACTTTCTTGATGTTTTTTAACAACTTCTTTTTCTTCTTTTGTATCATTTACATTGTATTCTGGCTGATCACCTATAAAAATGTACAAACATGTTCCAATCAA
>NZ_JAGHEW010000267.1 GCF_017889095.1 Thomasclavelia sp.
AGTTCCTTTTTCAACAAAGGCTTCTAAAAAATTGGCAGCAATGCTTGCTCCAGCACCGGGTTTACCAACTGAATTTTTAAAATCAGCACTATTTGATTTTAACTTATCAAAATATTCTTTAGCGATTGGTAAACGCCATCCTTTTTCATTACTGTATTTCATCGCTTTAACAAACTCTTGATAAAAATCATCATCGTTACTAAAAACACCAGTATATAAATCACCTAAAGCAGCAATACAAGCACCGGTTAAGGTTGCTAGATCAATGATCTTAGTTGCACCTAATCGTTGGCTATAAGTGATTGCGTCGGCAAGAATTAAGCGTCCTTCAGCATCAGTACTGACAATTTCAACCGTTTTTTTAGATAAAGTAGTAATAACATCTTGTGGTTTATAAGCACTACCATTAATTAAGTTTTCAGTAGTTGGAATGATGCCATATACATTAGCTTTAGCGTTTGTAGCTGCTAATATTTTCATAATTCCTAAAACATCACCAGCACCGCACATATCATATTTCATTCCATAACTATTACCTTTAATGTTATATCCACCAGAATCAAAAGTTATTCCCTTACCAATAACAGCCGTGTAAGGACCATCATCGTTATTATATTCTAAACAAATCATATAAGCCGGAATATGGCTTCCTTGGTTGACTGCTAAAATACCACCAGCTTGCATTTTTTCTAAATTACTTTTATTGATGATCGTACATTCTAATTGTGGATATTCTTTACTTAGTTTTAACGCTTCGTCTACTAGATCGTCAGGGGTCATTAAATTAGATGGTAAATCACTGATTTTTCTAGCGTAGTTGATACCATTTCCAAAAGCAGTTGCTGTTTCAATTTCTGTTTGTAAATCTTCCTGGCTATAAAGGATATTTAATTCAGGGATTTCTTTGATCTGATGACCAATTTTGCATTCTTGATAGTTGTTTACTAGATATTCTTGAACTAAGATTCTAGTAATCGTGTGGATATCAAGGCTATTAGTAGCTAGATGTTCTAGATAAATATTGCTAGGAGCATCTAGTTTGATTAAAGTGGCAATTGCTTTGATTTTAGTTGCGTCAATTTGATTAGATGATCCTAGACCAATAAAAGTAATCGTTTTGAAATTATATTTTTCAAGAGTATGAATAACTGTAACTTCCTGATAGTTTTTATTAACTAAATTATCAAGATTACAGTTTAATTGTTTTGAAATTTGTGGATCAATAAACTGATCTTTATAAATCGGATAAATTAAATTATCTTGTAAATTTTCAATTTTAATATCTTTTATTTGTTTCATATTAATACCTCCATGACTATTAGATTAGCATTTTTAATCAGAAAATGAAAGTTATATAATTAGCTTTCTTCTTTTAGTTCAATTGTAATCCTAGTTAGATAATTATCTGGTGATTTTTCACTAATATCAAAAATAATATATTCTTCATAAGCAAACTTGCCTAATTCGATTTGGTGATCATTTGCATATTGCAACATTTTTTGATAAGTGCTTTCTAAGCCATCATAGCCGCCATGGTGATAACCGCATAGATAATAGCCAGCTTTTTTGATAAAACTAGTTTTATTATGTTGATTAGTAGGAGTAAACAAATATGAATAATTAGAAAACTGATTATTATATATATTGTCTACTTTGGTCATGATACCAACAAATTCACCACTTAAAACCTGATTGTTTTCGATAAATGAGGTGTAATCAGCCATAAAATCAGCAAAACCATTAGAGGTAGTATTTTCTAAATTGGCTGATAGGGTTAAATAAGTTTTTGGAAAATAAACTAGTTTAATTTGACTGTGATCGGTAGTTAAAGCTTCGTTAGTATAAGTTTTAAATTTAGTAATCATTTCATGAATTTGTTGTAGTTCATTGATTTTTTCTAATAGTTTTGTTTCTTGCTGATCTAATAATTCGGTAAAGAGTTGGGGATTTCTTTGATCTAAATAGATTTGAATGTCTTTTAATGACATACCGATCTTTTTAAGTGCCATAATGACTTTAAAAGTATCATATTGACGGTATGAGTAAAAGCGATAACCTTTTTCATTAACATAAATGGGTTTGAATAATCCAATTTGGTCATAATGAAAAAGAACATGTTTTTCAACGCCACATATTTTTGCGAAAGTTCCACAATTAAAAAGTTTTTCTTTCATTATTTTTCTCCTATTGACTATAAGGTTACCTTATAGTTTATCATATTGTGTACCGTAGCACAATAAGAGAAAGGAGAGTAACCAATGCGTTTAATTTTAAAGTATTTAAAGAATTATAAATTACTATTCTTTTTTAATGTAATTTCGGTGTTTGGCTTTATTTTAGTCGAACTAGGGATTCCAACTATTGTAGCGACTATGATCGATGTTGGAGTAGAAAACCAGGATCTTAATTTTATTTATATGATGGGTGGCTGTATTTTACTAGTATCAATCATTGGGGTTGCTGGTACAATTTGTTTAGGTTATTGCTGCGCTAAAATTTCAACGGCGATAACTCGGGATATGCGTAATGACTTGTTTACCAAAGTACAACAATTTACAGCCAATGAGTTTAATCAAATTGGAATTTCTTCAATGATTACAAGAACCAATAATGATGCTTTTCAAATTCAGCAGTTTGTCAATGTTTTGCTTAGAACGGCATTGATGACACCAATTATGTTTATTTTTAGTTTTATTATGACGGCAAGAGCATCACTTTCATTATCTTATATAATCGGGGGAACGATTCCGCTAATTATTTTAGGGGTATTTGTCGTTGCGAAAGTGACGAAACCAATTTCCGAGAATCAGCAAAATTCATTAGATGATCTAAATCGAATTTCTCGAGAAAATTTAAGTGGAATTAGAGTTATTCGCGCTTTTGATAATGATGATCATGAACAAGCTCGCTTTATGGATACTAATCATCGCTTTGCCAAGTTTTCAAAAAGATTATTTAAAATTATGACCATGACACAGCCAATTTTCTTTATGTTGATGAATATTGCAGGCATGTTGATTTATTGGACCGCTGCGCATTTGATCGCCAGTGGAAATTTGGAAATTGGTAAATTAGTAGCTTTTATGGATTATTTATTCCATGCGATGTTTTCCATTATGTTATTTTGTACGGTGTTTATGATGTATCCACGAGCTGAAGTTTCTGCCAAACGAATTGAACAAGTATTTGCCTTGGAACCATTGATCAAAAATCAACCTAAAAATGATCAAGAGGAATCTAAAGTAAGTATTGAATTTGATCATGTAACTTTTGTTTATCCTGATGGTGAGGAACCAGTTTTATCGAATATTAATTTCAAAGCTACAAAAGGACAGACAGTGGCCTTTATCGGTAGTACCGGTTCTGGTAAAAGTACACTAGTGAATTTGATTCCAAGATTTTATGATGTTACTAGCGGAAGTATTAAGATCAATGACCGTGATATACGTGATTATGATTTATTAGAGTTAAGGGATAAATTAGGTGTTATACCGCAAAAAGCGATTTTATTTAGTGGTACGATTGCTCAAAATATCCGCTTTGGAAAAAAAGATGCTAGTCAAAAAGAAATTGAAGAAGCTGCCAGAATTGCTCAGGCTTATGATTTTATCATGGCAAAAGAACATGG
>NZ_JAGHEW010000033.1 GCF_017889095.1 Thomasclavelia sp.
ATTTGTAAATCCATATTGTACAAGATGCATATTATATGTATAAAAACCATTTACATGATTATTTAACACTAACTATAATTTGACAAATTTAACATAAACATATTAAAATGTATACAATTAATTATTTTGGGGAGGATAATAAAAATGATTAGAATTGCTATATGTGAAGACGATCAAATGGATTTAAATATAATTAATGATATGACCATTGATTTATTAGATGATTTAAGCATTGATTATGAAATTAAAACTTTTAATAATGCTAGTAGTTTTCTTAATGAACGGCTTAGTTTTGATTTACTGTTTTTAGATATAGAAATGGAACCAATTAATGGTATTAATCTTGCAAAAAGAATTAGAACTTATGATCAAGATATCAAAATAGTATTTGTATCTAACTCTACTGAATACTTACAAATTGGCTATAAGGTAAAAGCTGAACGATATTTATTAAAGCCTTTGAATAAAGATGAATTCAACTATGAAATATCAACTGTATTAAAAGAAAAAATTATCGATAATAAATATATAATAGATAAACAGATTGGATCATTTAAACTATATTTAAATGAAATTATTTATATTGAATTTAGCGGTCGAAAAACAATTGTTCATAAAACTGACGGTGATAAAATATATACAAATATAACTATCAATAAATGGCTAGAATATTTAAAATCATATAATTTTTCTCAAAGTCATAAGGCTTTTATCATTAATTTAAGATACGTAAAAAAATTAGAAAAGAACTTAGTTATTATTGATGAAAATACGCAAATTACTCTTACTCGTAAGTTTAAAACAACATTTGAAAATGATTATTATTCATTTATAGGAGCATTATTATAAGATGTTTGCAATTTATTTATTTAATAACCTAATTCTACTATCTCTATATTTTTGGTATAATCGTCAATTATTTGATATCAAATACACTAAAAAAATAAATATTTTGATTATAATCATTTTCAGTATTATCAAAACCAGTTTAAATTTACCCTATATTTTTGAGCTAAATTTGATAATGACAATTATTTTCTATTTTACATTAAGCTATTTTTGTTTTTTAGGTTCAAATATTAAAAAAATACTATTTTGTGGCTTATTTATTTTTCTTTCTTTCTTTTCAGAATTATATTCATATATCTTTTTAAATTCATTTTCATTTTTTAACTCAGCAAATAATTTTGGATATTATATATTTACCGGAAATATTTCAAGTTTAACTGCAAGATTTACAGTTATTTTTATCATTACAAAATTTTATAAATTAAAAAACTTAGTTGATTATAAGGATGTATGGTATTTAAGTGTTTTCCCTATCTTTTCAATGATTATTGTATATTTAATGATTAATTTTAATCTAATAAATAATGAACCTATCTTTTGTGGTATTATAACTGCTTTTATTCTTATCTTTAATATTATTATCTGTATTGGCTTTACTGATATCATTAAATCAAAGAAAGTATTATTAGAAAATGAACAACTAAAAAATCAAAAACTAAATTATCAATTAATGGAAGAGAAATTTGAAAATTCCAAACGTTTTGTACATAGTTTCAAAAAACATATTAATATTCTTCATAACTATATTTCTAATCATAACTATAATGAAGCTAATCAATATATTAATGATCTAAAATTAGAAATATCAAATAATGATAACATGATCATTACTAATAATCCATTAATTGATATCGAAATATATTCTAGATTAGATTTGATCAACTATAATCATATTAATCTTCGTTATGATATCAAAATCAAAGAATTATTTTTTGTATCACCATTAGATTTTAATACTGTTTTTTCAATTATTCTTGAAAATGCTATTGAAAACTGTAAAGAATCAACTGGTTCATTGATAAAAATTAAATTAGATAAAAAAGATGATTATATTATTTTAAAAATCATTAATTCATCTAATGAAATTAATAAGTTAAAGGCTCATGATCTAAAAACAGTTAAAAAAATTGTAGCTAAATATGATGGCTATTATCGCTTTAATTATGACAATCATTTATTTATTAGAACAATAATCTTTAAAAATAGTCAAAAATGATGTTTTTTATACAAATTTTATGCATCTTGTACATTTTATATTTCATATATTTAATTAATATGATAATCTAGTTTTGTGATGGGAGGGAAGTAAATGTTTAAAATCATTCAAAACAGTAAACTTATATTATTTAAATTAATTGCATTTATTTCTTTAATTGCGGGAATTATGATGGTAAATTCATGTTGTGACATACTTTTTTATCAGCCAAAAGAACCAGAAAGTTTAAAGAGATATTTAAGAAAATGAGATTTGTTAGTAAATTAATAGATTTAAAAATTATTGATAAAGAAAATAAAGATATATATGAATATGGTTTTAATAGCCTAATTCATTATATCTTTTTTGCGTTTTTGTTGATATTAAGTAATCTTCTAGTCACCCATGAATTAATAAACACGATAATTTTTCTACTATTATTTTTTAATATTCGAAGATATTGTGGTGGTATCCACTTTAATAATCAATATGTTTGTTTTATCGGATCATTATTATTTTCATTAGTTATTCCTTATTTTTGTAGTCATTTTAAATTTTATAATGACTATATATTGATAATTGAAATATGTTTTTCGATTATGTTATGTTTTTTACCTATAGTTGATCATCCCAATAAACCGGTTGATGATAGACTTAAAAGAATTTATCATAGATACATAATCGTTTTCTTGGTTATTTATATGATGTTTTCAGTTTTATCATTATATTTTAAAAACATCGTTCTTTTTTATCTAATTTTAACAGCTATTTTGTCTAATGTTGTATTTGTTTTGCTTGGATATTTAAAATATAAAATAATTTATCGGATATAATGCGTAAACTATCAACAAGAAATATTAAGCTTCTACTCTTTACTATAGATATATTTTGATTTAGAACCATCAGTTATTTCAATCAATTTAATATTATCAAGCTTTTCATCAATTATTATTGTTTTAGGCCAATCACTGCCAAAAAATGGAGCTGTTTTGATTTTAACTGAATAAACCCCTGACTTGTTTGATATCGAATACGAGTAACATTTATTTAGACTTTTTGAATAATCAACAATTATCATTGTATTATCACTATTTTCTTTAACTTGTGCTTCAATCGGATCTACTTCATAACGAACTAAAAAAGTAAAAAAGACTATAACAAATACAACTGCTAATGCTATAAAAGCAAGACTAACTTTTATTATTTTTTTCATCTTATTTATACTACTCCTTTCTTGTTTACCTTAATTATTATCATCTATATAGTCATTTTCTAATCTATAAATATTATACCATACTTGTATTTTAGATTATTATTTTTCATTTATATTTAAGAAAAATTCAATACCTTTAAAGCAATGATAATCCATGTTATAATTTGATTAGTGCAGGTGATAAAAATGATTATGGTAAAAGATAAAAAGAAAAAACTTGATAAAACTGATCAAGCTTATCATAAACGATCAAAGTTTAAACAGATTTGTTATCAAAAATTACTTCCATCAAAAGAAACTAAAAGCTATGATAAAAAAGCTAAACAAATCAGTAAAAACGATGCTTTGTTAATGCTAGAAATGGATATTGATTATGATGCAGATAAGAATCGATTTTTTAAAGATGACCAGCAAATCAGTTTAGAATCTATCAAAAAATGTGCTCGTTCATCACAGTTTTTTGATGATATCAGTGCTAATGATATGGCGGATTTTTTTATCTTTTGCACCCAAACCCCTACTCATGCTTTAGATCATCCAGTTGGTAAAAAGATTTTTGAAAACTGTAAGCAGCTTAAACACGAATATCTTGTTAAAATTGAACCAATGTTATTTTATCGTGCTAGAATCCTTGATGAAGATGAATTGCCTTATGTTGAAGATGAAATGCGAAAAGCTCCTTTTGGTATTTCCCCACAAGGACGATTTAATAATACAGGACGAGGTGTATTTTATCTAACTGATTCTTCAAAAGCCGCTAAATTAGAAGTATTAAAACATTCCAGTAATTTAGATAAAATACAAATAGCTCAATTTAAAAATAAAGAAACTTTATTTATGATTGATATTAGAGATTGGAATAATGATTTTGCGAAATATTGCTTATCACCAATAAAGCAACAAAAAACAATTAACAAACCATATATAATTCCTAATTTTTTCTCTGATTGTTTAAAAAGATGTAATATTGATGGCATTATTTATACAAACAAAGAAAAGCAAAATTTATATGCTTTTTTTGATGATCATCATTTTATCTGTGTAAAACCAGCTTATCAAATTATTTAAAGATTAAGTTCATTCTTAATCTTTTATTTATTACTTTTAAAAATAAATAATACTATCATTTACTGCTTGTAATTAAATTTAACCTTTATTCTTCCCTTGTATAGATTCAAAAATTTGAATTAATTCTTCCGGTGTTTCCTTCATTCCACGTAAATACCATTCATTAGCCCATCCAAGCATAAAATATGCCCAAGCCGATTTGGTATAAGCAATGATATTTTCATCTTCTTTACTATAATTCCAATTAGATAATATATGTTCGACAAGTAAATATTGACATTTTGATTTATACAAAAGATTAATGATTCTTTTATTATCACTAAAATACCTTAACATTTGATAAAGGGCATTGTCATTATCCTTTATTTTTTCGTTAAACTGTTGATCACATTTTTTTAAATGCTCATTAATAATTTCATCTTTATCATTGAAATTACGGTAAAAACTAACTCTATTTACTCCCGCCCGTTTAGTTATATCTGTAATAGTAATATCATTATAATTTTTTCTATCCATTAACTGAAGCAAAGCTTCCATTATATAATCTTTTACCATTTTGCCGTTTTTATCATTCATGCTACAAATTGCCTCCTTTTGTTGCATTTGGCTTATTTATTAACTATGAGTATTGTCAAAAGCAATTCACCATGCTACACTTGTTGCATGTTTTAATGTTATTATAAATGATTTTTATTGTCAAGAAGGAGTGAATTTAATTGTTTACTAAAAAACGAATTATTGCATTATGCACAATTGCATTATTAGGATTTTATTTAGGAGCATTAGTTACTAGAGCTGTAATTAATCTAATGCTTGGTGGTACTTTATTTGGTGGTAATTTGCTATGAAAAACAAAGTGAAAGGAAATAAAAAAGGAATGTTTATCGTTTTATGTATAGTAGTGTTTATATTTTCATTTGTTGGTGGAATAGTTTTTAAATTAACCTATGATCCAACCCATGGCAAATACAAAGCCCATTGGGACGATGAAACTGGTAAGATATATAAAGATATCGCTTATGGCGAATTAGAAGCTAATAAATTTGATTTATATGTTCCAATTGATAATTCAAAAGAAAGTTATGGACTCATTGTATATTTACATGCTGGTGGTTTTAAAACCGGAGATAAAAAAGATGACGCTGAGATTTTAAAATATTATGCTTCAAAAGGATATGTCACAGCCGGGATAAATTATTCTTTAAATACCGATGATCACCCTGAATACAATATTAAAACAATGTCCATGGAAATAAAATCAGCTATGCCTGCAGTTGTCAATGAAGCAAAGAAATTAGGCTATAATATTGACGGAATTGCAATGGGTGGTGGCTCAGCTGGAGGCTGTTTAGCACTACTATACGCATATCGTGATGCTAACGATGCTCCGGTGCCCGTGAAAATGGTTTTTGAAGCAGTTGGTCCATCAAGTTTCTATCCAGAGGATTGGAAAAGTTATGGTTTAGATAAAGATAGCAAAGCAGCTGCAGATCTGTTTTCTTATATGACAGGTATTAAAATAACTGAAAATATGTTTAATACAAAGGAATATGATGCATTGATGAAGGATGTTTCACCACTATTATGGATCAATGAAAATACTGTACCAACAGTTATAGCTTATGGCAAACATGACAAATTCCAACCATACGAAGGCTCTTTAAGATTAGATGAAGCCCTTACTAAAAACAATGTTGATCATCAATATTTTGTCTTAGAACATTCCGGTCATGGTCTCCAAAATGATACCAAAGTTTACATGGAATATATGGATGCAATTGAAGAATATTTAAATAAATATATGCCCATAAAACAATAATTTATATTTTAAAATTAGTAAATTAAAACTTTAGATTTATTTAGTCAAAATCTAAAGTTTTTTTGATATCTATTTAAAGTTTAAATCAAGTATTTAATTACCCATTAATTTACTTTCGATTTTTTATATCTTTAATGTCCAGTTTACTATTAATATTTATTGTTTCTAGCATTATATCTTTTTAATCATGTTAGTAAATATAATTATATTTTAATAAATCAAAATATTAGTTTACTTTCTAATTTTTATCATAACTCTTATTTTTTATTTACAAGTAATTTTGTATAAAAATAAAAACCTTCTTTTATCAATGATAAAAGAAGGAAAGACAATTTTTTAATCAATATGATTTGCAACTTCAAATGCATCCCAAATACCATACATGATATTGGCAACATTTTTAGCATCGCCTAAAACATAAATTTCGGGAATTTCAAACTGTAATTCTTGATATAATCTGTTTTCTTCTTGATAACCCACAGCCAAAACAACACTATCTGTTTGAATGCTTTGACCATTGCTTAATGTTAATGTGTTCCCTTTAAATTCACGAGCTTGAACGTTAGTCATAACATCTATATGATTGAAAGGAATTAATTTTTCTAGCATGTCACTATTTGCATGACATAGTGGACCGTTTATAGCCAAAAGTTTATCTAATGCTTCAACAATGGTAACTTTTTTACCATTTTGTGAAAGATATAAAGCAGTTTCGCAGCCAACTAGTCCCCCACCAATAACAGTGATATGTTCACCTAAATCATGTTCTTCTGCTAATACTTGTTCAGCCGTAAATGTTTTATCCAATTGGCCTAAATTGAAAACTTTTGGGACTGAACCAGTGGCAATGATGATCGCATCATAGTTTTCATTAAGAACCATATCTTTAGTAACTGTTGTTTCATAATGGATTTCAACATTCTGTTTTTCTAAAATATGTTGATACCATTTTGCTAGAGCAATATCATCTTCTTTAAAATCCG
>NZ_JAGHEW010000268.1 GCF_017889095.1 Thomasclavelia sp.
AACGGACAAATTTATCTTCAGGATGGAAACCTAAAGTTTCTTTAATTAATTTTTCATTTTTTTGCAGATCATTTCGTTTTAATTTATCCTCTTTAGTAGCAACAACCATAACTGGTACATTATAATGTTTAACAAATTCATACATTAACACATCATCTTTTTTGGGTTTATGACGATAATCTACTAATAAAATAAACCCTTTTAAAGTATTACGATGATTAATATATTCATCCATTGTTTTACCAAACTGTTTAGTTACATTATCACTTACCTTAGCATAACCATAACCAGGAACATCAACAAAATATAAAGCATCATTAACATTATAAAAATTTAAGGTTCTTGTTTTACCTGGTGTACTGGACACTTTAGCTAAACCATTACGATTTAACATTGCATTAATAAAACTGCTTTTACCAACATTACTGCGCCCAGCTAAACACATTTCGGGAAAGGATTCTTTTGGCCATTGGCTTTTCCATGCTGCGGATAAAACGTATTCTGCTTTTTTAATTTTTGCCATTTTCATCACCTCTTTTATTGTAACATATTCAAGAAAAAAAGGGTTAAGTTTTAACCCTTATTTTACGATTGCATGATCTAATACTGTATCAATATGATCAGCTAAAACAATTTCTAGTTCATCTTGAACAGATTTTGGGATATCATCAATATCTTTAGCATTATCTTTAGGGATAATGATCTTTTTAATACCTGAACGATGTGCTGAAATTGATTTTTCTTTTAAACCACCGATTGGTAAAACATTACCACGTAAAGTGATTTCACCAGTCATCGCTACATCGTTGTGAACTGGTTTATTTTTAAATGCTGAGTATATCGCTGTTGTTAGGGTTACCCCAGCACTTGGACCGTCTTTTTTGATAGCTCCTTCAGGAACATGGATATGAATATCTTCTTTATCAAAAGCAATATTTTCTAATCCATATTTTTCTTTATTAGCTTTCATGTAGTCTAAAGCAATTGATGCTGATTCTTTCATAACATCACCAAGTTGTCCAGTAATAATAAATTTACCTGTTCCTTGGAAATGATTTACTTCAATTGGTAAGATATCACCACCAAATTGTGTATAAGCAAGTCCAGTAACGACACCAATTTGATCATTAGCTAATTTTTTAGTATGTTCAAATGGCGCTTTACCTAATAGCTCTTCAAGTTTATCTACAGTTACGTGTAAAGATTCTTGTTTATCTTTTAAAACTGTTAAAACAGCTTTACGACAAATTTTAGCAATTAATCTTTCTAAATCACGAACTCCAGCTTCACGAGTATAATGACGAATAATATACATTAATGCATCATCATCAAAAGTTAACTGTTGATCATTTAAACCATGAGCAGCTAATTGCTTTTTGATCAAATGATTTTTAGCAATCATTTGTTTTTCTTGTTCAGTATATGAAGATAATTCAATAATTTCTAAACGATCACGTAGAGGACCAGGAATATTACCAAGATCATTAGCTGTAGCAATGAAAAGTACTCTTGATAAATCATAAGGTTCTTCTAAATAGTTATCAGAGAATAAACTATTTTGTTCAGGGTCTAATACTTCTAGCATTGCACTAGTTGGATCCCCTTTATAATCACTTGACATCTTATCGATTTCATCTAACAAGAAGACCGGATTAACAACCCCAGCTTTTTTCATTCCTTGAATGATTCTTCCAGGCATTGATCCTAGATAAGTGCGACGATGTCCGCGAACTTCAGCTTCATCACGTACCCCACCTAAAGAGGCTTTGATAAATTTACGATCTAAAGCACGTGCAATACTTTTAGCGATTGATGTTTTACCAACCCCTGGTGGACCGGCTAAACAAATGATTGGTGCTTTTAAAGAATTAGTCATTTGTTTTACTGCTAAATACTCAACGATTCTTTCTTTAACTTTTTCTAATCCATAGTGATCTGCATTTAAAATATCTTCGATTTTTTGGATATCTTCTACGTCTTTAGTTTCTTGATACCAAGGTGTTTTCATCATCCAGTCAATATAAGTTCTAACGACGTTAGCTTCTGAAGATGCTGCTGGCATCGTTTCAAAACGACGCAATTCTTCTTCAATCTTATCTTTTACATGTTTAGGATAAGGATGGTTGTTTAATTCTTCGCGAATTGTTTCAGCATCGTCTTCTTTTGGTACTGAATCACCTAGTTCTTCTTTAATTGCCCGTAATTTTTCGCGTAAATAATATTCACGTTGATTTTCATCGATACTTTCACGAACTTTACGATTAATTGATTCTTCAATTTGACCAATTACTTTTTCTGATTCAATTGAACTAATTACTTTTAACAATCTTTCATTAACATTGATTGTTTCTAAGATTTGTTGTTTTTGTTTTAGATCAACTGGTAAATATTGTCCAATTGTATCCGCTAAAACACTTGCTGAAACACCACCAGATAAACGATTGATTGAATCTAATGGCATATTAGGCATACTGCGTTTAGCTTGTTCAAAGTATGAAGTAGCTTTACGAACTAAAGCGACTTCTTCATTACGATCACCAAGTTCATCTTCAATGATCTTAGCAGTTGAATATAAACTGCCTTGATGGATTTCAAAATTAGTTAATTCAACTCTTTTAGCTCCTAAAACAGTTAATTTAATTGTTCCTGAACTATCACGTCTTACTTTTCGTTCAATTTTACAAAGAGTACCAATATGGTACACATCATCAAAAGAAGGATTATCCTCTAAAGGATTAATTTGTGAAACAAAAATGATATTGTTGTCATGTTCATTAGTACTTAACTGAAGTGCTTTTAAACTTACGGGGCGACCAACGTCTAAAGTTAGATGGTTTTCTGGAAATACCACCATTCCCCGAGTACAAACTACTGGCAATGTTAATACAGTTTGTTCGTTCATTTTCGGTTCCTCCTATTTTCTAAAATTTATTAAAAAGACGCATTTATGAGCGTCTTTTTATTTCTTTAAATTGTCTTTTACTAAATCAATAGCTTTACGAGTTAAGATGTCATTTTCGACATGGCTCATATTTCCTTCAAAAATTTTCTTAACTTCGTCTAATTCTTTTTGGTACATATCAGCAATTTTTTGTAATTCAGCTTCACGTTCTTCATCGCTAACTGCTAATTCTTCTTCTTTAATAATTGCTTCTAAGATTAAGTTTAATTTAACTCTTTGTTCAGCCTGATCTTTGATGTCTTCACGAACATCTTCTTTAGATTTTCCAGTGAATTGTTCATATACTTCAAAATTCAAACCTTGTCTTTGTAAGTTTTGTTCGATTTCTTGTAACATCATATCTTGTTCTTGTTTCAATAAAGCTTCACTATCTTCAACTTTTGAGTTTTCTACTAAAGCTTTGTAGATATCATCCATGAATTTATTTTCACTTTCGCTATCTTTACGAGCTTTAATTTGTGATTTGATATGAGCTTTTAATTCTTCTAATGTTTCTACCCCATCGATATTAACATCTTTAGCTAATTCATCATCGATTTCTGGTAAATGTTTTTCTTTGATTTCATGAACTGTTACTTTAAAAGTAGCTTCTTTACCAGCTAAGTTTTCAGCCCCGTAATCTTCAGGGAAAGTAACTTTAATTTCTTGTTCGTTATCAGTAGTCATCCCGATTAATTGATCTTCAAATCCTGGGATAAATGCACCACTACCGATTTCTAATGGATAGTTTTCACCTTTTCCACCGTCAAAAGCTACACCATCAACAAATCCTTCATAATCAATTACAGCAGTATCACCTTTAGCTACTTTTCCACCTTCTTTAATTGATAATTCAGCAAATTGGCTTTGGTAGTTAGCTAATTGTTCTTCGATTTCTTTTTTAGTTACTGCTACACGACCTTTTTTAACTTCTAATCCTTTGTATTCCCCTAATTCTACTTCAGGTTTTACTGGAACATTGATAACTACTTCTAATTCATCAACATTAATTTTATTAATAGATAAAGATGGTTGAGCTACTGGTTCAACATTAGCATCAGTTAAAATAGATACAAATTTTTCTTGTAAGATCATATCTGAAGCTTCTTCTAAAATACTAGCTTTAGATACTCTAGATTTAACCAAAGCAACTGGAGCTTTCCCTTGTCTAAATCCATCAATTTTTACATTTCTAGCTAATTTATTAAGCGCTTTATCTTGAACGGCTTTCCATTCGTCACTTTCAAACGCTACTGTTAATTCAACAATTGCATTTTCTAATTTTTTATTACTGACTTTCATACTATTCTCCTTTTTTAGTTTCATCACGTATTATATACTAACAATACCATTAATTCAACTTATTTGAACAATTAATCATGCAATTTTTTTCTTTAATACTCAATTTCTTTAATTTCATTTAACTTTTCTAAAACATCTTCTTGATCACAGTTATATAGAAATTCAATATCAAGCAGTTCAATATCAATATACTGCATTGATGCTACATGATAATGGATAGCTCCGGCAATTGGACGATAATCATCATAATCAATATATTTAGGATAAACTAGATACAAGTAATAGCCTAAAAACTCCTGGCATAAAGCAAACAATGATGGATTTTCATCTTCAATCCCTTCTGACAATAACTTTGAAATTTCTGCAACTACTTCCTGATCTAAAACTAGCGGTGCAAAACTAGGATTGATTTCATAGTTTACTCCATTTTTGATCAAGATCATTTCTTCATCAATTTCCTGATCGATCATTAATTCAATTAGTAAACTTTTAGCAAACGAACCTTTACGTTCATCTTTTAAAAAGTTACGAATTGCCGGCAATAAACGACGAATATTCATTCCTTCTAACTGTTCAATCGCCATATACAGCAAATCATCATTAACCTGATCTTTTTGTAAGATATTTTCAATATCATCTAAACTAAAAGCCTGATTATAACGTTCCATACCCTCATTAGCTTCATGTTTAGCTAATAACAGTTCATCATAAGCTGCATTAAACATTGTTTCATACTCAAAAGGAATATAAGGCATTGAAAGTTCTTCAATAATAATATTGATTGCTTCTTCAAATTCCTCTAATTCTTTTAAAGTCGCCACATAAATACTGACAACATCATAATAAGTATTACTAGCTTTAGCTTTGGCTAAGATTCCTTCATTTCTAGCCTGTCGATAATTACCTAATCCATATAAACAAACCAAACGCTGATATCGTGTTAATTCATCATCCATATCTTCCAATAAATCTAAAGCATCTTGAAACTGATTATTGGCAATATATTCTTCAATCATCTTTTCTCCTTAAATTTACTTATCATCATCTAAATCAAACTGATAATCTAATTCATCATCTTTTTCTTCTTGTTCTTGCAAACTTTCAATTACTTCGTTATAAAGTTCAAGTTTACTATCCTTTAAAAAATCATCATCAGTTAAAGGCATGTTCATCACTCCTTTTACTCATCTATTATAACGTTCCTTAAACATTTTGCAAACAAAACAGCTCAAATAATTGTTGATAGTAATCACTAAAGACACTATTTTTCCGCCAAATAAAATTAATTTCATGATTAATATTAAAATCATTGATCTTAATTTCCTGTAATTTACCCACTTCAAGTTCTTTAACTACTGCCATTTCATAAATAAATGTAATTCCCTGCAAATTACTAACTAACTGTTTGATCGTATTAATATTTCCGATTTCAATAATATTTTCAAATTCCTGTAAATTTAAATTTCTTTCTTTTAACCAGCGTTCAATTATCTCTCGTGATCCCGAGCCAGTTTCGCGAATAATTAAATTATATTTAAATAAAGCATTAATATCCTGGTAACCATCAATCATTAAATCTTTAGCTCCCACACAGATATAATTTTCATAACAAAAAGTTAAATAATCATACTCATTTTTATTAAAATAACCTTCAACAATCGCAAAATCCATCTTACCTTCATTTATTTCCAATAATAAATCACTCGTATTAGCTACTTTCATCTTAATGGTTAAATCTGATTTTTTAGCCAATAAGCAGTTAATGATATTAGGCATGATGTATTCGCCAACTGATAAAGTTGCTCCAAATACTAATTCTTCTTTAGCCAAACGATTTTGAAGTTTTTTC
>NZ_JAGHEW010000406.1 GCF_017889095.1 Thomasclavelia sp.
TGGATTTACTTAGGTTTTTGCTTTAAATGATAGATTTTGATTGTTTAGGGATAATTTTAGTTAATATAATAGTTATGTAATAAGCTAAATAAGAACCAAAACTACCAATAATAATATCATTAATATCGAAATATCCCTTTAAAGTAATGATTTGAACTAATTTAACTACACTGACGCTCCAACGGCTAAAGCACGTCGGGTTCTTATATACACAAACTTCCAAATATACTCGAAAGCATATAAGACTAATTTGTTTCCATAAGACTTTCACTATCAATCATTCCAACGAATGAATTAACGATAGCTTAAGGGTCGCATCAAAACCCGTTTATATATTTTTGTTTTAAATTGCTATACTACTTAAATTTTTATGACCCGTTAATCTTTTTACTTCTAAATTATGAAGTCGATAAAAGTTTTCAAATCGTTCATTGCATTTAGCAGTATCAAAATCCTTTAAATCATCTGATATATTCATTATCAGGAAAGCAGAATATAAATCTCTTTGTATTTTAATTCCATCAAAATCATTCCATCTTTGTTTCAATGTCTTTTTATTATAAGTTCCATCAAAATGATTGAACTGACTTGCCTTTGCATTCCAAGTATCAATCTTAATCAGTTGTCTGTTATGATAAGATAACTTCCTATCAATAATATCTAACAACATCGCAGGTGCACGATTAGCAATAGATTTTCCAAACCTTTTCTTTCTCTTAAATTTACCCTGTTTATTCTTTTCAGTTTTAGCAGATTTCTTAGCAAGTTTTGAAAAATTCATTGTTTCAACATAAATATTATCGCCAAGAGAAATAATTCGATTTGCCAAACACTCATGCTGATATTTTCTAACATCTGCCTGTTTACGGTTTAATTCTTTTAATTCGTTCTGATATTCAATATAATGATTTGATTTATGCCATGTTACTTTTTTATTGCCTTGTTTCTTGACAGTTCCATCTTCATTATAATTATTTGGGTTAGTTGCTTTTCGGCTTCTATCCATTTTTCTTAATAGTATACGTTTCTGATTCTCAATATTTTGAACTTTATCTGCAAGTTCTAATATTTTTACATCAGTAGCAGATGAGTAGGCAATAGTTGATGTACCAATATCTAAGCCAACATCACCCTGTCCAATACAATGTTTAATTTTACCAGTTCCTGTATCTACTTTGACAGGTGGATTTCCTTTGAAAACTATCTGAACATAATATTTATATTTGTTTCTCACATATTTTCTGACAACACGACAATATGAAATATCTGATTGCATCGCTTGATATTCATAACAGTTGTCATAATCAATCACTACAGGTATTTTTAATCCTTTCCATAGGAGAGTATCATCTTTAAAACGAATTCCTGTTTTATTTGATTTTCCTTCTAATGAATTAAAATTACCATGTTTTTTATAATGTATTTTCTCTCCATTTCCATAAAAGAGTTTATTGTATGATTTCCAGAGTCCAGAAGCAATTTTTTGAGCTGTGAAAGAATCAATATTATCAGAAAAATGTTGCTGCATTTTCTTTACATCTGCATGAAACGAATACTCTGACATACCATATTGTTTTCTAATGTCATTGATTTGTTTCCAAACAGTTTTATCTTTCTTTTTGTCGCCCGATAACTGTAACATAAGATTTCTATATTTCTTAGTTTTAATCATTTCTTTATAATGCTTTTGTGTTACTGTTACCAAAGAATTATAAATCTGTCTGCCAATCTCAAAACGTTTATCTAAGATATCTTCCTGATATTTTTCTGTTTTAAGAGGAAACTGAA
>NZ_JAGHEW010000269.1 GCF_017889095.1 Thomasclavelia sp.
ACCTAAAATAATATAAATAAAGATTTTTTTATTTTCAAAGATCAATTTTAATTCTTTAGTAACTAAAACTTTATCCATTATATTCATAAATTTTTTTATCCTTTAATGTAATTATTTTCCCAATTAATGGATCAATGATCGTTTGATCATGAGTAATACATAAAATTATCGTATTTTCATTTTTTAAATTCTTTAACATTTCTAAAACTTCATTTTTAGAAAATTGATCCAAACCTCCCGTTGGTTCATCTAATACGATTAAATCCGCTGGAATCAAGGCCACACATAAAATCGCTACTTTCTTTAAAGTTCCTAAAGATAATTTAGATACTAGAGTGTTTTCATATTTATTTAGTTTATATTTTATAAGAAAATCTTTTATTATTGAATCATATTCTTCACAATTTAGATTATATAATGCTAAACGATATTTAATATTTTCAATTACCGTTAAATGGGGATAAAGACCGTTATAATCAGGTAAATACGTAATTCTGTTAATATCAGCAGTATTTATTTTACCATCATTAGGCTTTAAAATATTTAAAATAAGTTTAGCAAGTGTTGTTTTTCCGATTCCGTTATCACCTATTAAATAATACATTTTTCCTTTATCAAAAACATACGATGCATTAGATAAAATCAATTCCGACTTTTTATAATTAAACGTTACATCTTTTAATTCAATCATTTCCTACCTCTAAAACACATTATTTTTCCTATTTGATTAAAATCAATTACTTTTAAACATTTCTTACCGTTTTAAACACCAATTCTAAATAACCACTTTTCTTATCTTTATATTATATATTCATTATCCTAAATATACAATGAATATATAAAAAACAGTTTTTTATTTACTAATTCACTAAAAAATTTAATCATCATTACATTTTAAAATAATAATTAACACGAGCGGTATTAAAATGACACCAATGGTATAGTTAGTAAAATATTAATGTGCTATCATTTTAATAAAGGTAGTTAGAATATTTTAATTAATAATTAACTAAGAAATAAGTGGTAAGAAAATAAAAATTGTTTATTGAAAGGAGCTAATAATGACATTATTTTTAGAAATATTAACGGATTCTTATGTAACAGTGTTAATTCATGCATTACTTTTATTTTTAATTATCTATGTTTATCAACATAGTCAAAACTTGACGATAAATTATAAACGAATTTTATTATTATCTATTTTAGGTTCAATCATTACAATAATTCCTTTTGTTTATTTTTCTAGCAGTGCTCTATGGTTAGCAATAGCGATCTTATTTATTCTTTCTATGCTTCTATATCTTTACAACCTTGATAATTATTTACAGATTAGTTATTACTGTTTATTTGTCATTACTTTAACTTTTATTGGTTATGTTTTATTTTTGATCTTTTTTGACCGAGAGCCATTTATTGATTCTTATAGTTACTTTTCTTATACCTATAGCTTATTTTTCACTACAATTATTTTAGCTACAGTTGTATATATTATTGATTTAAAATTTACACTACCGACAAATCGAATAAGTATTTTTATTCTTATAACATCAGGATCAATCTTATTCATCGAATTATTATTTTTAGACCAATTCCCTAATATTGCAACTTGGACCATGGCAAACTTTATTATCTATATTATCGTTTGTTTACTTTGTTTTTGTAATAATATATTAATTCAGTATCTTTATAATGATTTTTATCAGCTTAATATTGCATTACAAAATAATTTTCTATCCAAGATAACAGCCAGTTATATTAATAATTTAAAAGCTAATCAAAATGAAATATTAAAAATAAAACACGATATCAAAAATAACATAATTATCTTACACCAGTTACTTTGTAACAATAACATTGATGAAGCGATTACTATATTAAAAGAAATTAATCATCGTTTAAATATTAAAAATCAAACTGCTTATACTGGTAATATAATTATTGATGCTTATCTTAATAATGTTACTAATGATAGTAATATTTCATTGCAAATTAAAAGTAACGATCTAACTGATTTAAATTATCAGGCTGATATCTTAGCTTTAATCGTTAATCTTGTCGATAATGCCGTTGAAAACGCGCAAAATAAAGTAATAATCAATTTTGACTATCAAAAAGAAGAAAATCTCTTAATCAAAGTAGCTAATGACTGCATAAGTGATCCAACTAAACATTTAAAAAAATCAACTAAACAAGGTGATCATGGTTATGGATTACAGATTGTTCATGAAGTTGTGATTAAACATGCAGGAACTTATCTAACTTCTTATCAAAATAATCTTTTTACTACTTATATTTTATTAAATTTAGGAGGGTAACATGAAAAACAAACTTATTTTTATCATCATGCTTTGTTTATATATTTTTTTCCTTACTGTAGGAATTTATGCTTCTACTGGTGTAAATAGTAATGGAATAGGCAAACTGCCATATTTTCAAAGGATAGTTGTATGCAGTAATTTAATTCCTTTTTATGATTTTGGACCGACTAAATCATTGATTATTAATTTTTTTATGTATATGCCACTGGCAATATTGGCACCGGGAATTTTTGATTGTTTAAAGGCAAAAAAGAATTATTTAATCTTTATCATTTTATTTATTATTGGAGTTAAATTAGTGCAAATCATTACTTTAAAGGGATATTTTGATATTAATGATATTATTATTGGTAGTTTTGGTTCTTATTTAGCTTATTACATAACTATTATATTAACTAAAATTATCCCTAAACAATCAAAATCTATCATTTAAAGCAAAAACCTAAGTAAATCCA
>NZ_JAGHEW010000270.1 GCF_017889095.1 Thomasclavelia sp.
GCCAATTTCAAGTATTGTTGATATGGCTAGAACGGCAACTAATGTAATTGGAGCAGCTAGCGCGGCAGTACTGGTATCCAAAAGTGAAGAGAAAACAAATTTTGAAAATGCTAAAGTAGAAAAAGATTTTGAAATAGTAAGTGAATAAACGTTGAGCATCTTTAACTTAGATGCTCTTTTTAATTGTGATTGAAATAGTTTGATTGTTTTTGTAATTAAATAGTGTTACACTTTTTAAGATCAAAGGTGATAGGAGTAAAAATAATGAATTTAGAAATAAATAAAGTAATTGAAAATTTTAAAAGAAATAATATTGAAGTTATCTATTTAGATGATCCGCAAGAAATTTTTGATTTTTTAGATAAACAAATTAAAGATCAAATGTCAATTGGAATTGGTGGCAGTATGACACTTTTTGAAACTGGAATTATTGATTATTTAAAAAATAGAAAGATAAATTATTTGGATAGATATCAAGAGGGGTTATCTAAAGAAGAATTGTTTCAAATTTTTGATAAATCACTCACCTGTGATATTTATTTAACGAGTAGTAATGCAATTACTGCTGATGGTTATTTATATAATATTGATCGAACGGGAAATCGAGTAGCTGCGATGACGTATGGACCAAAAAAAGTTATTGTGGTGGCGGGGACAAATAAATTAGTTCAAGATATTCCGGAAGCAATTAATCGAGTTGAAAAAATTGCGGCACCTAAAAATTGTTTACGCTTAAATAAAGGCACTCCTTGTAGTAAAATAGGCTATTGTGTTCATTGTCATCATGAAGATAAGCTATGTTCTTTTTATTCAATCATTGGTCATCAGTATGTTAAAAATAGAATTACCGTTGTTTTAATAAATGGTAATTATGGTTTTTAAAAATTTATAGTAAAATAATAGTCTATTTTTGTAACTTAATCATATATTATAAGGAAGTGAAATGTTTCTATTTAAAAACATTGATTAAAACAGTATAATTAATATTGTATTATGATATTTATTGTGATATATTGTAAGCAGATATTAGATAGAGGCGCGAGTTGTTAAGAAGCTATTATTGATGATGCTGTAACGAGATTTTAGTGGAGGAGCATTCGCCGAAGAAATAAATAATTGCAGTTATTTATATTCTGGGCTTATAGAGAAAATCTATAAGACTGTCATTATCTTTTTGATAATGGTGAGCTATCATTGTTCATACGCTGTTTATGTTGCAATGATACTCATTGCAACTTTTTTTGTAAGGGAGGCGGACAATGATGGAAAAAGTTATTGATGCAGTGAGCTATGAGGAAAATATTATTCAGTTACAATTAAAAAACGTACCAAAACATCCAATGATAATTGCTAAGATTTTTACTATTATTAGCGAATGTAAAGTAAATGTGGATATGATTTCTCAAGTTATGATTGAAGATGCGATGCAAATCGAAATTACTTTAGATGAAAAATATCAAAAGAATCTAAACGATGCAATTTTAAGATTAAAAGAAGAAGTACCGCAATTGGAAATTGCCACTAATCGAAAATATTTTAAAATCGCTTTAGGTGGTAAACTATTAGAAGTTACTCCAGGTGGAGCGGCTCAAGTATTTAGAATTCTTGGTGAAAATAATATACATTTTTATCAGGTAACAACTTCAAAGAGAACGATTTCGTTTATCGTTGATAAAAAACATCGCGATCTGGCAATGCAAAAGTTAAATGAAGCATTTAGCTTAAATATATAAAGGAGGATATTATGGCTATATTTGAAGGAAGTGCAGTTGCACTAGTATTACCAATGCATGAAGACGGAAGTATTGATTATGATAGTTTTAAAAAACAAGTACAAAGAATGATTGATGGTGGCGTTCAGGCTTTATTAGTTAATGGAACAACAGGTGAAACACCAACAATCCATATTGATGATGAATTTGAATTATTAGATATTACTTTACAGATGGCTAAAGGAACGGGAATTAAAGTTATCGCTGGGGCTGGTTCTAATGATACCGCAACTGCTTTAACTAAAGCAAAATATGCTAAAGAAAAAGGTGCTGATGCAATTTTAGTAGTAACGCCATACTACAATAAAACAAGTCAGCGCGGTTTGATCAAACATTATACAACGATTGCTGACAGTGTTGATATTCCAATGATTCTTTATAATGTACCAGGTAGAACCGGAATGAACATTACAGTTGATACAGTTGTAGAATTAGCTAAACATAAAAATATCGTTGCTATGAAAGACGCAACTGATAATATTGCTTATGCAATGGAAGTTTTAGCTAAAACTCAAGGTATGGATTTTGATATGTATTCAGGTTGTGATGATAACATCTTGCCATTTATTTGTGCCGGTGGTAAAGGGGTTATTTCAGTATTATCAAATATTTATCCCCGTCAAACTGAATTATTAGCACAGCTAGCTTTAAAAGGTGATATGCCACGAGCTCAAGAATTAGCTTATGCTTTAGAGCCAGTTAGTCGTTATTTATTCATCGATGTTAATCCAATTATGCCTAAAGCAGCATTAGAACATTTAGGTGTATGTAAAGCAACAGTAAGATTGCCATTGATTGAAACAACGGAAGAAAACAAAAAATTATTATTTGATGCAATGTCTGCATTTGAAAAGTTGGGGTTTTAAGATGAAAGTAATAGTATATGGATATGGCTTAATGGGAAAAAAAGTTGCTCATAAAGTAAGAAGCCAGGAAAATATGGAACTAATTGGAGTTGTTAGTTATGAATTTGATGAAAAAGTTCCTGAAAAAAGTTATCGTTCATTAACTGAATGTGATGAAAAAGCCGATGTAATCATCGACTTTTCACATCCAGCTAATTTAGATGATATTTTAGATTATGCACTAGAAAATAAAACAAAACTAGTTATTGCAACAACTGGATATAGCCAAGAACAACTAGATAAAATAAGTGCGGCAGCTAAACAAATACCAATTTTCCAATCATATAATACTTCTTTTGGAGTACAAATGTTTACAAAAATGTTACGTGCTTTCGCAAAAGAATTCTATGAAGCTGGATTTGATATTGAAATTTTAGAAAAACATCATAATCAAAAAATCGATGCTCCTTCAGGAACAGCTAAACTTTTATATGAAGTAATGGCTGAAGAAATTGATGGTGTAGAAGCTTGTTATGATCGTAGTAGTCTACATGAAAAACGGAAACATGAAAGCATTGGAATTCAGACAATGCGTGGGGGAACAATTTTTGGTGAACATACAGTAATGTTTGCAGGAAATGATGAAATAATTGAAATTAAACATACTGCTTTATCTAAAGAAGTCTTTGTTCAAGGAGCAATTAGCGCTGCTTATGCTTTAAAAGATAAAGAAAATGGTTTATATACTTTAAAATCATTATATTAATAGGGGGAAGTTATGGTATTACAAACAAAGTTTGCCAATATTAAAGAAAATAATTTATACATAGATGATGTTAATGCCTGTGATTTAGCGAAAAAATATGGAACACCATTATATGTAATGTCAGAAGGACATATTCGTAATCAATTTAATACATTGAAAACTAAAATGATTGATAAATACGAAAATACATTACCACTATTTGCATCAAAATCATTTTCATGTAAAGCTATTTATCAGCTGGCAATGGAATACGGTGTAGGAATTGATTGCGTTTCGGCTGGAGAAATTTCAGTGGCATTAAAAGGTGGTTTTGATCCTAAAAAGATTTATTTCCATGGAAATAATAAATTAGCATCAGAAATCGAATATGCACTAAAAAATGGAGTAGAAAACTTTGTTATTGACAATTTCTATGAAATTGAATTAGTTCAAGAAATTGCCGCTAAGCTTGGAGTTATGGTCAATGGAATCGTTAGAATTACTCCTGGGGTATATGCCGGGGGACATGATTATATTCGGGTAGGAGCTAAAGATACTAAATTTGGTTTTAGTTCTCATGATAATACGTATTTAAAAGCAATTAAAAAAGTAATTGATGCTCCTAATATTAAATTTGATGGAATTCATTGCCATGTCGGAAGTCAAATTGAAGATATTCAAGCTTATATTTTAGCTATGAATAAGTTTGTAGAAATCTCTTGTGAAATATATGATATCTTTGGTATTGTAATCAATAAATTAAATGCTGGTGGTGGTTTTGGAATTGCTTATACTAAAGCTGATCGACCATTGGAATTTGAAAAAGTAGTTGATACGATCATGGATATTGTCACTAAAGGATTTGAAGAAAGAAACTTGAAACGACCAATGGTTTTAGTTGAACCAGGACGTTACTGTGTTGGAAATGCAGGAATTACATTATATACCGTAGGTTCTTATAAATTTATTAAAGATATCCGTGATTATATTACTGTCGATGGCGGAATGACGGATAATATTCGTTCAAGCTTATATGGTGCTAAATATGATGCTCTTATTGCTAATAAAGCAAATATGCCAGCTGATCATTTAGTAACTGTAGCTGGTAAAAACTGTGAATCAGGTGATA
>NZ_JAGHEW010000271.1 GCF_017889095.1 Thomasclavelia sp.
ATTTTTCTGGTAATGGACGTAATGCTTTAGTTAAATGAGTGTATTTAGATACTTTAACTGAACATTCACCAGTGTTTGTCATAAAGACAGTTCCTTCAACACCAACGATATCCCCAATATCACCTTTTTTAATAATTTCGTAAACATCTTCACCAACAACATCTTTACGAATATATAACTGAATTTGGCCATCACGGTCTTGAATATGCATAAAGCATACTTTACCTTTACGACGTTTAGTCATAATTCTTCCAGCAACACTTACTGCTATAGCCATTTCTTCTAATTCTTCATGGCTTTTATCACCATATTTTTCTTTAATTTCCTTTGAATAAGCAGTAACATCAAATCTTTGTCCAAACGGATCAATTCCTTTTTCAACTAATTCATTTAATTTTTCACGACGAACTAATTCTTGTTCACTAAACTTTCTTTCTTCCATCTTTTCCTCCTATAAAATATAAAAAGCTTCCATCCCTAAGGGACGAAAGCATCGTGGTACCACCCTAATTCGTCAATAAATCACTTTATCAACCTCATCAACTATCAAATAATAGTCTTGCCTGTAACGTGGCTCACGTTATCTAATCAATTTAAATATCCTAGATACGGCTCCTAGTCTTTATTCATCGCATTATCCATTATCTCTTTCCACCACCCGAGACTCTCTAGAATTTCAAAATGCAATTACTCCTCTATTCATCGCCTTTATTTATACTTTGTAATCTTAACTTATCTAACAATTCTTGTCAATATCATTCGCTTGATTTTTAACTTGGTAAAATAAATTTTTTTATCAAGAATCCAAAATCAAGTATTAATATCTTTGAGAAAATTTTCTCTTTTTATTTTTATTATTCACTTTTTTTTGGAAAAAACATTTCTTTTTTTAAATAATAATTGTTATATTTTTTTAATAAATTATAATTTTAGTAACGATAATTTAAAGAAAAGAGGTAATAAAATGGCTGATCAAAAAATAATTTTTATTGATGTTGATGGTACTTTGGTAGATTATGAAAATAAATTACCAGAATCAGCAACAAAAGCAATTCGTCAAGCTCGTAAAAACGGACATAAAATTTATATCTGTACAGGAAGAAGTAAAGCTGAAGTTTATCCATATATTTGGGATATTGGTTTAGATGGAATGATTGGTGGAAATGGAAGCTATGTTGAAGATAATGATACAATAGTAATGCACCAGTTAATCACTTTAGAACAATGTAAACATATTGTCGACTGGCTTCATGAACGGGGATTAGAATTCTATCTTGAAAGTAACAATGGACTTTTCGCTAGCGAAAACTTTGAAACAGTTGGGGAACCAGTTATTCAGGAATATTCTAAACGTAAAGGAAAAGAAAACAGTGATAAGATTACAGTAAAAGATGTATTCCCAGAAATGATTTATGGCGGTGAATTATATCGTGATGATCTAAATAAAGTAAGTTTTATTTTAAATAGTTATCAAGATCATTTAGATTCTATTGAAGAATTCCCTGATTTAAAACCAGGTACTTGGGGTGGAAAAGGTGAAGTTGCTTTATTTGGTGATTTAGGTGTCAAAGATATTACTAAAGCTCATGCCATTGATGCTTTATTAGAATATTTAGGTGCTGATATTAAAGATACTTTCGCTTTTGGTGATGCCAAAGTTGATATTCCAATGTTAGAATATTGCGAAGTTGGTGTTGCTATGAATAGCGGTGGCGATGAAATTAAAGAAATGGCTGATTATGTAACTGATGATGTTGATAAAGACGGTTTATATAATGCCTTTGTTCATTTTGGCTTAATTAGTGAATAGAATAATTAAAGGATAGCGCGATGCTATCCTTTGTTTTTATCAATTATTCCCGCAATTGCTTTAACACAATTGTTTACCTTTAAATCACTACTATTTAAAATCAAATCATAATTTTCAGGATCATTCCATTTTCTCGTCGTATTGGCATAATAATAATTAGCTCTTTTTTTATCAAAATAATGCATCATTTCATTGACATCTTCAAATGGTACTCCATAATCCTGATGAATATGTTTGATGCGATCTTGTTTATTGCCATAAATAAATACTCTTAAAACTCCTTGACGATTAGCTAAAGCCTCACTGGCACAATGACCAAGAAAGATAGCGGGACCTTTACTAGCAAGTTCTTGAATTGCTTTTTGTTCCAACATATAAATATGACTTTCAGCTGATAACATTTCCGTATTACCACTTCTTACCTGACTTAAAACAAACATTGAATAAAGGAAACTATTAGTTACAGATTCTTCATATTTTTGAATCTTTTCTTCGGGAATATTATAATCATTAGAAACTTTGGTTAATATTTCCTGACCGTAGCAAGGCCAATTTAATTGCTTAGCTAATTCTAAACCTATTTTAGTACCCTGGCTGCCATACAACCGTTCGATCGTTACATAATTATAGTGCATTTTAATTTCCCCCTTATTACACTGTGGCAAACTGACTATTATATAAATCAGCATAAAATCCTTTTTGTCTCATTAATTCATCATGATTACCACTTTCAATAATATCGCCATCTTTTAAAACTAAAATCATATCGGCATTTTTAATTGTTGATAAACGATGCGCAATAACAAATGAAGTTCTTCCTTCCATTAGCTTATCCATCGCATCTTGAATTTGTAATTCAGTTCGGGTATCAACGGAACTAGTTGCTTCATCTAGAATCAACATTGGCTTATCGGCAATCATTGCCCGGGCAATAGTCAACTGCTGCTTTTGTCCCTGGGATAAACTTACCTGATCATTTAAAACCGTATCATAGCCTTGTGGCATTGTTTGGATATAATGATCTAATCCTACAGCTTTACAGGCATTAATCATTTTTTGTTCACTAACATTTTCACTACAATAAATTAAATTTTCACGAATCGTTCCTTCAAATAACCAAGTATCTTGTAAGACCATACAGAAATTAGAATGAACCTCGTTTCTAGCTACATCGCTTGTATCAATACCATCGATTTTAATTTGACCACCATTTAATTCATAAAAACGCATTAATAAATTAACCAAAGTAGTTTTTCCCGCACCAGTTGGACCAACGATTGCAATTTTTTGACCAGCCTTTACTTTTGCGTTAAAATCTTTAATGATAATTTGGTTGGGATCATAACCAAAACGCACATGCGAAAATTCAACATTACCGATAACATTTTCCAAATGCATTGTTTTAGCACTTTCATCTTCCATTTCCTTAGCTTCTAAAAATTCAAAAACACGTTCACCAGCCGCGACAGCCGTCTGTAATGTTTGAATCGCTTGAGCTAACTGTGATAATGGCTGGGTAAAATAACGAACATACATCATAAAGGCAACGATAACCCCAAAACTAATATTACCATTCATCGCTAACATGGCCCCAACTACACATACTGCCACATAACCAAGATTACCAATAAAAGTCATGATTGGCATCATCAAACCTGATAAACTTTGAGCCTTAAAAGCACTATTACGCAAGTTTTCATTCATTTCCGTAAATTCTTTTTTAGTAGCAATTTCTCCATTATAAGCTTTTACAACTAGATGACCAGTATAAATTTCTTCAATATGACCATTGATCATTCCTAAATGCTTTTGTTGGGCATTAAAGTATCTTTGTGATTTAGACATAATTGCAATCATTAAAACAAATCCAATTAAAATTGCTACTACAGCCGTTAAAGTCATAACGACATTTGTCTTTAACATCATAAATAAAGAACCAAATAATAACGTAATCGCACTTACCAATGTTCCGACACTTTGATTTAATGAATTAGAAATTGAATCAACATCATTAGTTACTCGAGATAAAATATCTCCGGTACTATGCTGATTAAAATAACTCATAGGCAAGCGATTGATTTTTTTAGAAATATCACTTCGCATTTGTTTGGATACTTTTTGAGTAACTGTAGCCATGATATAATGCTGACTAAATGTCAAGATTACACTAGCTACATAAAAAGCAACTAAAGTAAGACCGATTTCAGTTACTTTATCTAAATCAATTCCCGTCATGATTCCTGCCGTAATGATATCGGTTAATTCTGATAATTTATCGGGACCAATTAAGGTTAAAACTGTTCCAAAAATAGCACAAATAACTGCGATAATAATAACTACAAGATACTTTTTACAATAAGCAATCAGTTTTTTCCAAGTTCCTACAAAATCCTGAGATTTTTCTCCACTGCCCCTTCTGGGACCTCCATTTAATCTTTGATTAGGCATTTGCAAGTTCCTCCTTTGATAATTGCGAATAAGCAATTTGCTGGTACACTTTACAATTTTTCATTAACTCATCATGACTGCCGATTCCAGCCATTTTACCATCATCTAAAACAATAATTTTATCGGCATCACGAATTGTACCAATTCGCTGAGCCACGATTAATCTAGTTGTATCTTGACAATAGTCATTTAATGCCTGCCGTAATTTACGATCAGTTTTATAATCTAAAGCTGAAAACGAGTCATCAAAAATTAAGATTTCAGGTCGGCGACTAATCGCCCTGGCAATGGAAATTCTTTGCTTTTGACCACCTGAATAATTCGAACCGCCCTGTGCTACATAATTATCATAACCATTAGGTAAGTTTTCCACAAAGTCGGCTGCCTGAGCCGTATAGATGGCATCAACTACATCACTGTCTAATACTTTTTGTTTGCCATTATCACCAAAGGCAACATTTGATTTGATCGTACCGCTAAATAATATTGCTTTTTGACTAATATAGCCAATCATATCATGAATTGCATGTAATTTATATTTTTTAATATTTACGCCATCAATCAATACTTCACCTTCACTAACATCATAAAAACGATTAACGAGATTGATCAACGTACTTTTACCACTTCCGGTAGAACCAATAATAGCAATGGTTTCACCTTGATGCGCTTTAAAACTAATATCTTTTAAAACATACTCTTTAGCTCCCGGATATCTAAAACTAACATTGTTAAACTCAATTTCACCTTTTACCTGGTTAACATCTTCATCATACTCACCATCAATAATTGATATTTTTGTATCTAATACTTGATTAATTCTTTTTGCTGAAACACTTGCTCTCGGTAACATAATAAAGATAATTGTCATCATCATAAAGGCCATAACTACTTGAGTTGCGTAAGATGAAAAGACTACCATATCGGAAAATAAACCAAGTTTTTCACCCATTTGAGCATTATTAATAATAATTGCACCAATCCAATAGATTGCTAGCGATAAACCGCTCATGATTCCCTGGATCCCTGGTGATAATATCGCCATCACACGATTAGCAAATAAAGTTGTTTTCGTTAATTCCTGATTAGCCTGCTCAAATTTTTCTTCCTGATAAGCTTCACCATTATATGCCCGAACAACATTTAATCCAGTTAAATTTTCCCGAGTTACGCGATTTAAATTATCCGTTAAAGTTTGCAATTTTTGAAACTTAGGATAAGCAAAGATCAAACAAATTGCAATAATTACGATCAATACAACAACCGCAATTCCTGTCGCTAAAGACCATTGATAACTTTTTCCGGCAATTTTAGTAATGGCCCAAATCGCCATGATTGGCGCTTTAATAATTACTTGTAAACCCATTGTAATAAACATTTGCACTTGTTGAACGTCATTAGTTGAACGAGTAATCAAACTTGCCGTTGAAAATCTTCCGATTTCCTCAAGTGAAAATGATTGTACTTTATCATATAACTTTTCTCTTAAATTAGCAGCGAAATTAGCAGCAACTTTAGCTGTCATCACCGCTACAATAACTGATGAAGCTAGAGAACCCAACGCGCACAACAACATCTTGCCTCCAGCTTGTAATATTTCCATCATTTCACTACCAGGTGTTTGTACCAAAGTAGTAATTTGTGACATATAATCAGGTAGTGTTAAATCTAACCAGACTTGGACGACAATAAACACTATCGCTGTAAATATTAATGTCCATTCTCTTTTAGTAAAATTCTTGAATAATTTAAACATTACCATTTCTCCTTTCTTTTTACAGGCATCATGATAATCAACTATTCTAAACTAGAACTAAACATAAAAAATAAAAGTATGGTTATTCCATACTTTTATAAAACGGGCATCTTTCCTTAATACATTGTTTATTTCGATTGGAAAAAATACAACTAACATTATTTTTAGGAAGATTCAGATGATAACGCTCATTTACAAAATCAATTGCTATAAGCAATGATAAAAAAGCATTGCGTTTACAACATCGTGGTCCGCCAACTTCTCCTATTTTCTTTAAAGCTCTTGATGTATATTCAAGATTATCTTGATAAAACTGATTATTACTAAGTGGTGAGGTTTGATTCATGATCGCAAGAGCGGCCCCAATTGAAGCACTAGAACCACAAACACCCCACATTCCACAGATCGCCCCAGGCATTTTTTTACCACGTTCGATCATTTCATCCAATGCTGCTGCTAAATCAAATTCATATCCCGCATTATGCATTGCCACTAAAAAACAGGATCCATCTAATACATGGTGTTCAGGTCCATGAATATTAATATAATCTTTTTGCATTATTGTTATAATAATTTCAATTACATTATCACTGGTCGTTTTTAAACATTCTTCCTTAATTAAGTCAAATTTATCCATTGCCCTAGTCCCCTTTTTTTCTTTAATTATACCATCTAATCATTTATTCGAGAACATTTGACAGTTAAAAATTAACGTCTAGTAACCACAATATGAAGACTATCACCATCTTTTTTATTTAGTTGTTTACGAATTGCTTTTAAAACACCAATAATATAACAAACTTTTCCAGCTTCATCTTTTATCCCCATATTAACAATACTGCCATTATATGGTATGCCATCAAACTCAACATGTACTTTGACTCTGCCTTGATTAAATATTTCTTTAATATCCCAAGGAAAGATTACATAAGCACTGCCATTTTCTGGTATTTCATGCAAGATTTCATCATATTCAAATTTTTCATCCATGATAAAACTCCTTTATTATTTAGGTAAAATTATTGTAAAAGTCGTTGCCTGATCATCACTATTTAATAAAATCTCACCATTATGTAGTGTAATGATCTTTTTAACGATAGCAAGTCCTGTTCCATTTCCAGAAGTAGCATGAGAACTGTCTCCTTGATAGAACTTATTATAAATATATTTTTGATCTTTTGGACTAATTGCAACACCATGATTAGTAAAAGATATTGCATACTGGTTTTCTTGGTCAACAATAGCAACTTCTATACTATTATTTTCCGGTGAATATTTAACAGCATTATCCATTAAATTCACCCATACTTCTTGTAACAATTCTTTATTACCGTTGATTTGATATTCCTCAAAATTAACATCAATTACTAAATTCTTAGCTTCCCATTTATCCGCTAACAGTAAGATACAATTTCGTACTTGTTCCGATAAATTATAATTAGTTACATTCGTTAAAATAGTTTGATTTTCAACTTTCTTTAACTCCAAGATATTATTAGCTAACTTCGCTAATCGATTAGATTCAGTTTCAATAATTTTTAAATACTTTTTCATCGTTACTTCATCAAGCTGTTCATTTTGTAACAGTTTCGCAAAACCTTGAATGGAAACAATGGGGGTTTTAAACTCATGCGAAAAATCATTAATAAAATCCGCTCGCAACATTTCGGTATTTTCTAGTTCTTCAGCAAGCTTATTAAAACTATAAGATAAATCCCTGGCAAACTTAAAATGTTTTAATGATAATCTTACTGAAAAATCACCATTAGCTAGCGTATTGATCTTTTCTATCAAGGTATTGGCAGGTTTTAATGGTAAGCGGCTAATCAGGAAAGAAACAATCATCCCAACAATAACACTGATAATTGCAAAATGGACTAAAACAATAACCCCATTATATTTAGGCATTGCATTAAAATCAACACCAAAGACCAGCATAAAAATTATTCCCGTTATTAATATTGTTATAATAAAGGAAATAAAAATAATTAAGGTAAAGAAAATAGTAAGAAAAAATCTCGATGGTCTTTTATCAGTTTTCATTCTTTTTCACCGCCTTATACCCTAAGCCACGAACTGAAATAATTTCAAATTCATCCCACGAAGCAAATTTCTTTCTTAACCTGCCAATATGAACTGTCACCGTTTCCCAGCCGGTTTCACTATCCATGCCCCAAATTTCATCCATTAATTGAATTCGCGTAAAGATCTTACCAGGATAAGATAGTAATTTGTAAAGCAGTAAGAATTCTTTTTGGGGTAGTTCAATCACTTCATCTTGGCGACTTACTGTTAAGCTATCATAATCCAATGTCACATCACCAATTACGATCTTTCTTTCACTTGCAATCTTAGATCGTCTTAATAACGCTTTAATTCTAAGCAATAATTCTTCTTCATCAAA
>NZ_JAGHEW010000272.1 GCF_017889095.1 Thomasclavelia sp.
CAAATTGTCCTAGTAATACCGCCGCAATCATTCCCATTGCATTCGACAGGGAAGTTGGGGTATGAATCGTCGCAATTCTAAGTAACTCAATTGCCAGTTCAACTAACAATACCTGGCCTAAAAAGATCATTTCTAAATCAGGATTAGCTAATAATAACCACAACGGTACTAAATAAATTGAAATGAGTACCGCACTGCAGCGAATTAAACGAATGAAAGTACCAATAATTGGTGTCTGACGATGTTCTTCAACATGTTCTAAAATTTCAAAAATAGTTGTTGGTAACATCATTACCGAGGATGAAGTATCACAAATAATCGCAATTCTTCCATGTAAAATATGAGTGGCAACAACATCCGGCCGTTCACTATAACGAACTAAGGGAAAAGGATTATAGCCTTGATCTAAGATCATTTCTTCGACCGCACGATCAGACATGACTAAATCCTGGTTTTGAATTTCCTTGACCCTTGAAGTTATTGTTGTAAGCATTTGTTTATCAACCGCACTATCTAAATAACAGATACAAATATCTAAGGGGTTATTTTTACCGATTGTTTGTTTATTTAAAACTAAATCCAAAGTTCGAATTCTTCTTCTGATCAATCCAGCACAGGTTAACAGCGATTCATTAAAACCATCTTTAGAACCACGGACACTTTTTTCAGTTTCTGGTTCTTCAACCGATCGACTAGGGAAACGTCTAGTATCCAAGATATAATCCTGGTTTTCATAGATAATTAAAGCACAGCCACAAAGCATAGCATAGATGGCTTTTTGATGATCAGGTTCTTCTTTAACATCACCATTATTAAAACAGTCTTTGATCGTTTTGCCACGATGATTGGTAATTCCTTCAACTAAATAAGCAATTAGATCATCAGAGCATAAACTTGAAACATAATGTAAAGTTACTTTACGATGATTAAAATCAAGAGTACGGGTATTAATATCAAATGATTGATTATCCTGAATCATGATTTTGGTTTAGTAATTATTGCCACTAAAAACGCAAATAAAATCGCACTGCTAATACCCGCTGCAGTTAAATCAAAGACACCCATTGCTAAACCAAACACCCCATATTCTTCGGTCGCCGCTAAAGCACCATGCATCAAAGAATGACCAAAACTAGTAATCGGTAATAATGCTCCGGCATGAAAGATTTCAATCAATTTATCATAAAAATGAAATAAATCTAAACAAGCACCAATTACTACAAATAAACTCGTAATATGTCCTGGTGTTAATTTAGTATACTCATAGATTAACTGTGCAACAACACAAATACCGCCACAAAATAAAAAGGCTAAGAGATAATTCATTTGACCACCTCCAAAGCAAAAGCATGACCAATACAAGGAATACTTTGCTTTTGATTAGTCATTACCGGTGATAATAGTGCGCCAGTTGTAATTACTAAAATTCTTTGATATTTTCCTTCCAATAATTTTTGATATAGATAGCCAAAAGTAACTAAAGCACTACAGGCTGGTCCACTGCCGCCTTGATTGACATCTTGATTACTGTCATAGAGCAAACAGCCGCAATCATCATAATTTTGATGCAAAATTCCTTTTTCATCCATTAAGACTTTCATGATGGATTTACCATAATTAGATAGATCCCCGGTAACGATTAAATCATAATAATCACTCGTTCTTTTTAAATCTTGTAAATGATTTATCAAAGTATCAAAGGCAGCTGGAGCCATCGCTCTACCCATATCATTAGGATTACTTTGATTTAAATCGATTACTCTGCCAAGTGTAAGTGATTCAACTCTTACCTGGCTAGGATTATTATCTAAGATTACACTTACTGCTCCAGTTGCTGTCGTAGTCATGGTTTCTTTGCGCTGGATTCCATATTCAACGGGATAACGAAACTGTCTTTCGGCCGTAGCATTATGAGAAACAACAAAACAGTTGGCATTATGAATACTATAATTTTCAATCAACATTGCCGCATTACTAATTACTAGTCCTAATGTTGCACAAGCTCCATACATAGCCATTAATGGACGTTTAAATTTTTTGGCAGTATAGTTTGTTGCCGTAACCTGATTATTTAGATCACCGCCTAAATAAATATTAATATCTTCCATTTTTAGTTTTCCTTTTTGTAAAGCTAAGGCAATTGTTTCATCGAGCATAGCAATTTCAGCTAATTCATAGGACTTATGACCAAAATGAAAGTCATCATAATGTTTATCGAAATAATTACCTAAAGGACCATTATATTCATCTTTACCACAAATAGTTGCAATCGAACGAACATAAACATTATTTAAACCCATTGAACTACCCGATAAGACTGAAGACATAACGGATCCCCCCTAAAATAAACGATGCTACGATACCAAAAGTAATTACTGTTCCTCCTAATTTAAACATATTGGCGCCAATTCCGGTAACCAGACCTTCACTTTTAGCTTCTAAAGCACTTGAAGTCATGCTATTAGCAAATCCTGTAATGGGAATAAAGGTTCCAGCTCCAGCACGTTTACCAAGACGGTCATAAATTCCTATTCCCGTTAAAATAGCCGCAATTAAAACTAAAGTAATAACCATCATTGGACTAGCTTCTTCTTCACTAATATTAAAAATATTCATATAGAAATCTAATAATCCCTGGCCAATTGCACCAATTATTCCACCATAAATAAAAGCACTTAGACAATGCTGCCAAACTTTTTTTTGGGGCTTTAATTTTTCGGCAACTTGATTATATTTAGATGTTTCCAATTTTTTCACCTCACAATATTTTTTCCATTAATCAAAAAAATAAACAAAAAATGTAATCGAATTACTCGATTACATTTTCAACTTCTTAACTACTCTAAACACATTATATCCTAAAATGATATCCACTGGTATCATTATACATTCTTTGATAACCCTAATAAATAACGATAACGTAAAAGGAATTCCATACATTACCTCTAACCAATAAGGTGTTAAGACAAAGACAATCACCATTTCCACAATTACAACAGCAATTACCCAAAGATTAAAGTAATAATATTCCGTTTTATTCAACCGTTTTTTATACAAATACATCATTACCAATAAAATAATTACCATCAAAGCACAAATTCCACTCATGATCAATTTAAAATTATTAGTGATCGTAACTACATTATTTGAAATAACGACCTGATCTAAACTAAATAAATAACTACAAGCTCCAATAACTAACAAAATCAATAAAACCTGAATTATTCTTTCTAAATAGCTTAGATATTTTTCTTTAACCGTTTTAACAATTATTGATGGGATCAAACATTGAAGTACCGCATTTAAGGTAAATCCCAAAAATGGAAAACCAGTTGGTGTAACAATTAAACCAACAATATCGACTGAAATCCCAATAATATAACAATAAGCTGGTGGTAAGACCATCCCGGCTAGTAACATGGGAATAACTTCGATAGAAATCTTGAGGCTTTCAAAGCCAAATAATGGTATCATAATTGATAACCGTTTTAATACAGCCGCTAAAATAATAAATAAGGCTGATAAAGCAAGTGATTTAGTATCACTTTTGATCGGATATTTCCAAAATACCAATACTCCGATCATCACTAAAATAGTTCCGCAAATAATTTGAATCATAATTGATTGCTACTTATTTACAATCTTTCCTGCTTCATCCTCGTTTCTAGTCCACAGGCGTTAATTCCGATCAATGACCGTACATGCGATTGCTACTAAAAAGTAGACTCCCCCTTTTCTTAATCTATATACAAAATTGTATACAACCAAAATAATACTACAATTCTTCTTTTATAGCAATAACATTTTATTAACTGGATTTATTCGTCAAAACATGGTAAAGTCTAGATGGTCTAAATTTTAAACAAGGAGATTAATATGGAGAAGTTTTTTAAACTAAAAGAAAACAATACCACTATTTCTACCGAAATTATGGCGGGGATTACAACTTTCTTTGCAATGGCCTATATCATTGCGGTTAATCCTAATACCTTAAGCCAATCAGGAATGGAATGGGGTGCTGTTTTTTTAGCGACGATCATCGCTTCAGTAATTGGTACTTTGATCATGGGACTGGTTGCTAATGTACCTTATGCCCAGGCACCAGGAATGGGACTTAATGCTTTTTTTGTTTATACGGTTTGTTTTGCATTAAAATTCACTTGGCAACAGGCTTTATCAATGGTTTTTATTTGTGGTTTGATCAACATTTTTATTACTGTTACTAAAATTCGTAAAACGATCATCAAAGCAATTCCCCAATCATTGCAAAATGCCATTGGTGGCGGTATCGGGGTCTTTATTGCCTATCTAGGATTTTTAAATGTTGGAATGATCAATTTTGATTCCGGAGTACCAGCTTTGGCTAATCTTAATCAGCCAGTTCTATGGATCTTTTTGATTGGTTTATTATTAGCGATTATTTTAACTATTTTAAATGTTAAAGGTGGTATTTTAATTGCCATCATTGTAACCACTTTGATCGGGATTCCTTTTGGCATTACCAAAACTAGCGATACCGTTAGTTTCGTTGATGCTTTAAATGCCCTACCTTCAACATTCGGGGTTATTTTTACAAGCCAGGGCTTGCCATCACTATTTAGTGATATGTCTAAATTACCACTTGTTATTATTACTATTTTTGCTTTTAGTATGTCAGATACTTTTGATACTTTAGGTACTTTTATTGGAACTGGTCGTAAAACGGGAATTTTTTCTAAAGAAGATGAAGAAGCTTTAGAACATGGCAGCGGTTTTAGTTCAAAGATGGATAAAGCGTTGTTTGCCGATGCTACAGCCACTTCAATTGGAGCAATTTTTGGTACTAGTAATACCACTACTTTTGTCGAAAGTGCTGCTGGTATTGGAGTTGGCGGAAGAACCGGTTTAACTTCAGTAGTAGTTGCCATCTGTTTTATTTTAAGCTCGTTTTTATCTACGTTTGTCAGTGCGATTCCATTAGCAGCTACTGCCCCTGCTTTAATTATTGTTGGATTTATGATGATTTCATCATTTACTGAAATCAACTGGAATGATTTAGAAGAAGCCATCCCAGCTTTCTTTGCCGGAATTTTTATGGCTTTATGTTATAGTATTTCTTATGGTATTGCTACGGCTTTTATTGCTTATTGTATCGTTAAAATTATTAAGAAACAAACTAAAGACATTCATCCAATTATTGCCGTTGTCGCATTATTATTTATTTTAAATTTTATTTTATTAGCAGTTATTTAAAAAATCAGGAAAATTTCCTGATTTTTTAATCTAATTCATTGATAACATATTCCCTTACTTTAGAAATAAAATAAAGTGATCCCGTAACAAATACCGTTCCTTGATGATCTAAAGAATCGAGGATAGCCTGTTTATAATCAGGCTGAATCTTAACATTGAAACCATTAGCCAATGTTTTAGCATCACTGGAACGAACATGTTCAAACTCGCAAATCGTGATATCATCAGTTAACTGCAACAATTTTTCAATCATATGTTTATAGTCTTTATCGCGAAGAGCACTAAAAATTATTTTAATATGATCATATTTTTTAGCACATTCATAAAAAGCATCAATACCTTCTTTATTGTGAGCACCATCAACAATAATTAACGGTTTAACTTTAATTATTTCAAATCTTCCTGGCCAATGGGCATTATACATTCCCTGTAATAAATCATCATCACTAAACATGACATGACCATGTTTTTTTAGATATAATAAAGCTTCTAAAGCCAAAGCACTATTTTTGATTTGATATAAAGCTGGTGTATCTAAAATAATATCATAATTACGATAGTGATAACTAACATTATTACCATCAATAATATTGGTAATTGGTCCTACTGTTAATAATTTGCTATGACAATTTGTACATACTTCTTTAAAAACATCAAGACATTCTTTTTTCGTTTCCCCCGTTAAATAATCAACACCATCTTTTACTATTCCTGCTTTATTTCTGGCAATACTTTGATAATCATGGCCTAAATAATCAACATGATCTAAACCAATATTAGTATTGATGGCAAGTTTAGGCATAACAATATTTGTCGCATCTAATAAACCACCTAAACCGACTTCAAATAAAGCAATATCTACCGCCTGTTCAATAAAATACATAATAGCAATAAAAACTTCTATTTCAAATAATGATATTTCATATTTTAACCATAAATCGACATAACGATTAGCATATTTGACCATCGTATCTTCATCAATAAACTGATCGTTGATGCGAATTATGTCTAAACGAGAATATAAAGCCGGTGAAGTAAAAGTTGCCACCTTATAACCAGCTTGTTTTAAAACTTCTTTGATATAATTAGTCGTTGATCCTTTACCATTAGTTCCCCCAATATGAACACACTTTAAAATTAGTTGTGGATTACCTAGATCATCCATGTAATGTTTAAAATTATCTAAACTGTAAACACGATTTTTTTGGCTATTAATAAAAGCAACAACTTCTTCATAATCTTTAAAACGCTGTTTAATTTTTCTTTCTTTAACCATAGGATAAAATAAACTTTCATCTTGTTTAGACATATCAGTTAATAACTTAAAGCCATTTTTTAAATAAAAATCTTTACTCTTAATGTCCGCATTAACTTTAAGATCTCCTAATACTAAATTATCAATCAAAGCCAATAATTTACTGCCAATTCCCTGTCTTTGATAATTTTCATCAACAAATAATAAACTTAAATAATCACCATTACTTAAAGTAATCATTCCAATTATCTTATCATTATCTATGCATACGTACGTTAAATTATGTTTATTTAAATAAAAATCAGCCTGATTAATTTTTGCTTGATCACAATCATTTTTTACAGTTCGATCAACTAAAGCAATTACTTCACTTATTTCTTCTTTTTTTAATAATCTATATTCCATTACAATCACCTTAAAACATTATAAAATAAAAGAAGTGGTAGTGCCACTTCTTTTTTAGAATTTTTCAAATTGATCGATATTTAAAACAAATACAGTTGCACCACCAACTAACACATCAACCATGATTGGTGTGAAGAATTCCCCCATTTCAGTTGGAGGAACTGTTGGTTCTTTTTCAACTCGTTTTTTAGAATGAGCTTTTATGATTGAAATACAATCTTCAACTTTATCATCATTAGTCCCTACAAAGAACGTTGTATTTCCTTTTTTTAAAAAACCACCAGTAGTAGATAATTTAGTTACGAAGTATCCATTTTCAGTAAGTGCTCCTTGAACTGCAGAGCTGTCATCTGAATTAACAATTGCAATTATAAGTTTCATCTTGAACTCCTCCTTGTACTTCTTGTTTATATTATAACACCAAATCTTTAAAGTTAGTATCTTTTTGTATATTTTACTTTAATTAATAAATTATTCCTAAAATTAAACTTTTTAAAAATAAATTTTTTGACATTAATAACACTTGATTTTTATTTTCAAATATGTAATTATACAAATGTAAATTAAGTGTTCCATTAAGAAATCTCATTACAATTTCAACCCCACCTGAAGTACAATGATTCCTTCCTTCATTGTAGCAATATTAATATAATTAACTTGATAGCTCTCTTAATTTATTCTAACGATTTTCTTTAAGTTATCCATCCAATTGATATTAATCATTAATTTTCTTATCATTTTTATCTTATCTATACACATTAAATTATTAAATCTAAATTTCTTCAATCTCATAGTATTATTGATTATACTCACTACAAACTAAAACAGCTTAAACATACCAATTAGTGTTATGACATGATATCAAAAATGTTAATCCAAAACATTTTAACTTAAAGTTTGTATATCTGAAAAAATATGTTACAATACAATTAATAATTAACATAAATCATAAATACCATAAATATATTATAGAGGTGATAATTATGGCTACTGAAAGTTTTGAAAAGACTTTTATTGTAAATCATGAATCAGAAGAATGTATGCTAAGAATTTTAAAAAATACAAATCCTTTAATAATCAATAGAAAAAAAAGTTGTAAAAAGATTTCAGAAGAAGAATTGATGGAATTATTTAAAAAATGATAAAATTAGAGAAAGATAATTTTATTAAATTTAGTTTGAGTGATTTCTTAAATAAAATCGGAGAAGATGCTTTTAAAGAGCTCGTCTCCGATTTTTCTTGCCCTTATGATAAAGATATTGAATATTTTTTAACTCATAAAGCAGTTTCATTTGAAAAAGCTGAATATCAATCAAGTAAAACATATTTAGTTGGGTTTGTTAATTCTAAACAAAAATTTTCACTTTGTGGATATTATACCTTAAGTAATAAACCATTTATTTTATCTGAAGATTTAAGTAAATCAAAAAGAAAGAGTTTAACTGGTGGTAAAACAAATCAAGATGTTATTTCAGCAGTTTTAATTGGTCAGTTATCTAAAAATTATAATAACGCATTAAATTATACGATAGATGGATCCGATTTATTGGCTTTTGCTATAGAAACTATTTTTGAAGTCTATAATTCAGTTGGTCTAGATTTAGTTTATCTTGAATGTAAAGATGAACCTAAATTAAAAGATTTTTATAGCCGTAATCATTTTGAATTATATGTTAATTCAAAAAAAGAACCTATATATACTGGAAAAGATAGTAATCTTTTGTGCTATATTGCAAAGTATAAAAACATCAAAATCTTTGAATAAAGGGTTTGCTTTACGAATTATAGTTAACATAGATAACACTTGATTTTTGTTTTTAGTTATGCATTATATGAATGTAGATTAAGTATTCTAAAAGAAAATAATGAGCTTTGATAATGAGTTTATATTTTGATCTAACTAAATAAAGAATTATAATTAATGCTATTAAGTATTCCATTTGAGGAATTAATTTGAAACTCGCTTGAAGGACAATGAAACATTGCTTATTTCTCCCTCATCATAGCAAGATTAATATTATTTAATTTAATAAATTTCTTAAATTGTTTTAACGATTTGAAATTTTCTTATTTAATTGATATTATCCTTTATTTTCTTTATTAAATGCTTAATTAAAAGCACTCAACACGAGTGCTTCTATTGTTTAATTAAAGAAATTCATTATGTTGTATTGGTAAAAAGATAGATTCATACTCATTTAAGACATAAGTATCTGTCATCATTGACAAATAATCTGCAACAATTAAAGCCGGATCATTTTTAGCGTATTCAGGAACCATTTTGCCAACAAACATTTTGATTTTACAATCCCGGTTATTTTCATCTAACAATTCTTCATAATAAACATTATATAATTGATCAATCATCCGCATTAGTTTGATATTTTCTTTAACTAAGATAGGATGGCAATGGACCTGATTAGATAAAAATGATAACATCGTTTGTAAAGCATTAA
>NZ_JAGHEW010000273.1 GCF_017889095.1 Thomasclavelia sp.
CCGTTATGCTTACGGAAGTGTTGTTGAAGGTAAATTGGATAAAGGTCGTGGTCCAGTAGCAACTTTATTAGTTTCTAACGGAACTTTAAGAGCTGGTGATCCAATCGTAGTTGGTACATGTTTTGGACGAGTTCGGCAAATGCAAGATGATCATGGTAAGATCATCAAAGAAGCTTTACCAGCAACACCAGTAGAAATCACCGGTTTAAATGATGTACCAGTTGCCGGGGATAAATTCATGGTTTTTGAAAGCGAAAAACAAGCACGTAGTGTCGGTGAAGCCAGATTAAAAGCTAAACAAGATAAAGAACGTAGCACTGGAGCAGCACTTTCATTAGATGATTTATTCTCACAAATTAAAGACGGTGAAATTATTGATTTAAATATCATCGTTAAAGCCGATGTACAAGGAACTGCTGAAGCTGTTAAAGCTTCATTAGAAAAAATTGACGTTGAAGGAGTTCGCGTAAACGTTATCCGTTCAACCGCTGGTGGAATTTCCGAATCAGATGTTTTATTAGCTTCAGCATCAAATGCCATTATTTATGGATTCAATGTTCGTCCAAATGCAAAAGTAAGACAAAAAGCTGAAGAAGAAGGAATTGAAATTCGTCTTCATAACGTAATCTATAAAATGGTGGAAGAAATCGAAGTTGCCATGAAAGGAATGTTAGCTCCTGAAGTTCAAGAAGTTATTACCGGACAAGCGGAGATTCGTCAAGTTATTAGAATTTCAAAAATTGGTAATATTGCAGGATGCTATGTAACTGATGGTTATATTCGTCGAAATTGTGGTATTCGTTTAATTCGTGACGGTGTTGTTATTTATGAAGGAAAATTAGCTTCCTTGAAACGTTTCCAAGATGATGTCAAAGAAGTTCAAACTGGTTTTGAATGTGGTTTAAGTATTGAAAATTACAATGATATCAAAGAAGGCGATATTGTTGAAGGCTATATCATGGAAGAAGTAGAAAACAAGTAGGTGATATTAAATGGTTTTAAAAAAGGATAAAATGAATGGGATAATTCAGCGTGAATTGTCACAGATCTTACAATTTGAAGTAAAAAACTCTAAAATTGGGTTTTGTACAATCACTGGGGTTGAAACTACTAAAGATTTATCGATTTCTAAAGTTTATGTTACTTTTTTAGGAAAAGATAACAATAATGTCGAAAAGAAAATGGAGGCTTTAGAACGTTCTAAAGGATTCATTCGTTCTCTTTTAGCAAAACGACTAACAATTAGAAAAGTGCCTGAAATTCAATTTGTCTTAGATAAATCTTTAGAATATGGAAATAGAATTGATAAAATCATTAAAGATCTTCATCAACAAGATAAGTAAAAAGGGAATCGCATTCCCTTTTTTTTATTTGCCATCATATTGGTTTCATCTTGATAAAATTGTGCTATAATATTAGATAAATAGGAGGATTTTAATAATGAAATATTGTATTTTAAACGGGAAAGTCATTTTAAAAGATAAAGTGATTGATGGAAATGTATTCATTGATGGAAGCAAAATTACTGAAATTTCTAAACGTCAGCCAGACGATGAAACAGTTATTGATGCTAAGGGGCGCTATGTTTCACCTGGATTTATTGATGTTCATAGCCATGGCCGTGGTGGCAGTGATACGATGTATCCTACTTTTAAAGATATCAATACGATTACAACTACATCAATTAAAGCAGGAGTTACTAGTATTTTACCAACGACAATGACAATGTCTAAAGAAGATACTTATGCAGCAATCGAAAATGTAGCTAAAAACATTGATAAAACTAGTGGTAGTAAAATTCTTGGGGTTCATATGGAAGGTCCTTTCTTTAATAAAAAATATAAAGGAGCCCAACCTGAAGAGTTTATGATTGAACCAACAGTTGAAAATTATCAGGCTTTAACTGGTGAATATAGTTGGGTAGTTAAAAAAATTAGTTTAGCACCAGAAAGAGAAAATAGTGATAAATTAATTGAATATTTAGTTAAAGAAGGTGTCGTTGTAAGTATTGGTCATACTGATGCTACTTATGATCAGGCAGTAGTAGGAATCAATGCTGGAGCGACATCCGGAACACATACTTATAATGCAATGACACCATTAACTCACCGAAATCCTGGTGTTGTAGGAGCAATCATGGAACATGATCAAGTTTATGCGGAATTGATCTTAGATGGAATTCATGTCAGCTATCCAGCAGCAAAAGTATTATTAAAAGCTAAAGGATTAGATAAAGTAATGTTAATCACTGATTCTATTGAAGCTTCAGGACTTCCAGACGGTCAGTATAAGTTAGGAAATCAGCCAGTTTATGTAAAAGATAAAGCTGCCAGATTAAAAGATGGTACTTTAGCCGGAAGTATTTTAGCATTAAATGATGCTGTTAAAAATGCTTATAATCATTTGGGACTTACAATTAATGAAGCAGTTAATCTAGCAAGCCTTAACCCAGCTAAAAATTTGAATTTAATTGATTTAGGTGAAATTGCGGTTAATAAAACTGCCGATATCATTATGTTTGATGAAGAAATTAATGTTGATTTTGCCATGGTTAATGGAAAAATTGAAATAGGAGGTTAAAAATGGTTGTATTAAAAAATGATTGCTTAGAAGTTACGCTTGCAAGCAAAGGGGCAGAAATAATTAAAATTGTTGGTCTTGAAGATCAAATTAATTATATGTGGCGTCGTGATCCAATTCAATGGGCTAATAGTGCTCCCATTCTTTTTCCGATTGTTGGTGCTTTAAAAAATAATGAATGTCGCATTGATGGAAAAGTATATTCAATGACCCAACATGGTTTTTCACGTCATAGTGAGTATGCGACAAATCAAAAAAGTGATGAAGAAGTTGTGTTTACATTGACTTCTAATGACGAAATCGCAAAACAGTATCCATATTTATTTAAATTAGAAGTTACTTACAAACTTGAAAAAAATGTTTTAGTATGTAATTGTAAAGTTACTAATGTTGATGATAAAACTATTTATTTCCAAATTGGCGGTCATCCAGCATTTGCTTGTCCGTTTAAAGATGATGAGTCAAGTAATGACTATTATTTAGAATTTAGTGAAAACGAAACATTATCGCAAAAAGTTATTGATGTCAAACGTAAAGGAATGTCAAGAACTACAATTCCATTTTTTGAAAATGAAAAGAGATTTTTTGTTAGACAACAATTATTTAGTAATGATGCTATCGTTTTTAAAGATTTTAAATCTGAGTCAGTTGCATTAAAATCATTAAATCATCAAAAATCAATTGTTTTCCACATGGAAGGCTTTAATCATTTAGGATTGTGGGCTGCTAAACATGTAGGTGGTTTAATTGCAATTGAACCTTGGGTTGGTCATAGTGATTATGTTGATTTTGATGGTGAATTTAAAGAAAAAGAAGGCGTAGTTGCTTTAAAACAAGATCAAGTATTTGAATGTACTTTTAAAGTTGAAATTAACCAGTAATGACAAATATTTTACTTTCATTAATTTATAGTATAAATATGAAAGTAAAAATTATTGAAAAAACTCATGAATTAGAC
>NZ_JAGHEW010000274.1 GCF_017889095.1 Thomasclavelia sp.
CAGTTAAATGATGGGATAACAGCTTTAGCTAACCAAACTCCAGCTTTAATTAACGGTATTGATCAGTTAGTAGATGGTGTGGATCAGTTATCAAATGGATCAGCAAAATTGACAGCTAATAATCAAACAATCATTGATGGGGCCAATAGTTTAACTGATGGTGCTAGTCAAATAAGTGCGGGAACAAGACAATTAGCTGATGGTTCATTGACTTTAACATCAGGTTTAAAGACCGCTTTACAAGGAATTGATACATTAGATCAAGGATTAAACGATGGAGCTAAGCAGGCTAGTTTAACTACTAGTGATGCTACTTTAGAAATGATGGCCAAACCAGTGGAAACTGATCATCAGGAAATTTCGGTAGTAGCCAATAACGGTCATGCTATGGCACCGTATATGATGAGTGTTGCTTTATATGTAGCATGTTTAGCATTTACCTTAATGTATCCAATTAGAAATGGTATTAAAGAAGCTGCTTCACCGTTTAAATACTGGCTATCTAAAGCTTCAATCATGTATAGTGTTTCAACATTGAGTGCAATTATTTTAATTACGGCATTACGATTGATCTGTAATTTCCAATGTGAAAATTTATTATTAACATATATTTTAGCAATCATAGTTGCTGCTAGTTTTATGTCTTTAGTAATGTTATTATCATTAACTACCGGTTATATTGGTGAGTTTTTATTGCTGGTATTTATGATCTTTAATTTAGGTGGTTCAGCGGGAACTTATCCGTTAGAAACATCAAGTGCCTTTTTTAAAGCTATTCATCCTTTTGTTCCTTATACTTATAGTGTTAATGGTTTTAGAAAAGTAATTAGTATGACTAATGTTTCTATTATAAATGAAATATTAGTTTTTGTGGGTATCTTACTTGTTTGTTCATTACTTACTATTGTTTATTATCGGTTTAAAAACAAACAAGATAAACATTTGATTCCCCAAGCTTTTATTAAAGTAAATGAGTAAAGATGAGTGAAAAAGCTCATCTTTTTTGTTGCGGTAAAAAATTAATAATTATTAAGAAAAAAATATGTAATTTTATGGTATTTTAAATAATACTAAAAATTGATATTAGCTTGGGTATTTTATAGTAAGCAATGGGAATGCTTAAATTAGTAGATGTTTTTAGTTTTAAACAAAAAGATGTATATTTTTGTTTAAAATGTTATAATATGTAAGAATTATGATATTTTTGAGATAAAGTAGGAGATAATAAATGGACATAAAGGCGCTTAATAATCGATTGAAAAAAGCAATAATTATTATCATAATCATCGCTTTAATTCTTTTAGCGACAAGTGTATCTTTGCGGATATATTTAAAGAGCATGGTTAAAGAAACGATTGCTGCTCAAGTAAATGATGCTACAGAAAAATATGTTAGTTTATTGAAAAAAGAAATTCAAAATGATTTTCAGATTTTAGAATCATATTCAAGTATATTTGAATTTGATGATGTTGCTAATAGTGAGGCTTTTAATACTGTCATTAAAGCTACCAGCAACAATAATCACTTTTTTTCAATGATGTATGTTAATCAAAATAAAGAAATAATGGCAGCAACTATAAATGATAAACAAATTGATACTGTAAGCTTTGATATGGTACAAACGGAATTGCAAGAATTGATCAATACAACATTAAATGGAAATGAAAGCATGTCCAGTCTATTTGATAGTCAGATCATTGATAATTCGATTTATGCTTATGGGATTCCTATATTTAATCATGGGAAAGTAACTGGGGCTTTGATTGCCACAGAAACAGTTGATTTGATGATGGATGTAGGAGCTGAAAATGGAATTCTTGGTGGGGATACTTATGTATATATTGTTGATCAGGGTGGTAATATTATTATCAATTCTAAATATGATCAATTTAAGCAAAATAATATTCTAGGTAAACCGTATTTAAAGGGAAATGAAATCAAACAAACTAAAGATGCTATGCAAAACCAAAAGGATGTTTCATTTTCATTTGATTACAATAACAATAACTATATTTCCAAATTAGAGCCAGTGGGCATTAATAACTGGTATTTGCTTAGTGTTAATATGTTGGAAAATTCTAGTTTATTTATTAGTGAAAATGTTAGAATAATTGGTATTTTATTTATATCAATCATTGTTTTAGTAATAGGTCTATTAATTTATGGATATCGAATTAGTTTGAAAAATAACCGTGAATTAGCTCGTTATGCTTATTATGATCCATTAACTGGTGCTTATAATTTTTTATATTTTAAACAGCAGGGCAAACAAGCTTTTATTAAAGATAATAAATGTAGTATTGTGGTATTAAATATTCGTCAGTTTAAGTTTTTTAATGAAATATTTGGTAATGATCAAGGTGATAAGTTATTAACGCATATTAAAAATGCAATTGAAACTAATTTAAAAGAAAATGAGTTTTGCTGTCGTGATACGGCTGATCAGTTTTATTTGTTTTTAAGTGATAATCAGCGGGATGTAATTCAAAAAAGAATCGAAAAAATGACTCAAGAAATAGTTTCTTTAAATGATTTGTTGCATACCAACTATCATCTAAAAATACAATGTGGTGTAGCCATTTCGACTGATCAAGAGGAACAAATAAGTTTTGATAATTTGATGGTTAGAGTCATGTTTGCTTTAGCAAAAGCTAAAGAAAATATGCAGACAAGTATTTGGTTTTATGATGAAAAGTTACATAAACAAGAAAAAATGGATAATTATATTGAAAGTCATATGAATCAGGCGTTAAAAGATAATGAATTTAAATTCTTTTTACAACCTAAAATTAGTTTAAAAGATAATTCATTACAAAGTGCAGAAGCTCTAGTACGCTGGAAAACTAGTGATGGACAATTTATATTTCCCAATCAGTTTATCCCAATCTTTGAAAAAAGTGGTTTTTGTGTTGAGTTAGATATGTATATGTTTGAACAAGCTTGTAAACAAATTAGAAATTGGATCGACCAAGGAATTGAACCAATTGGTATATCGGTCAATCAGTCAAAATTATTATTTTATGAAGCTGATTATGTTGAACGTTTGCATCGATTAGTAGATCAATATCAAATCTCACCGAAATTAATCACATTAGAAATTTTAGAGGATCTAGTTATTGATAATGTTGAAGAAGTCAATAACAAGATCAAGTCATTACATAAAATCGGTTTTCAAGTATCGTTAGATGATTTTGGCACTGGTTATTCTTCACTTAACATTTTAGGAAAATTAGATATTGATGAACTAAAACTAGATAAAGGTTTTTTACAAGAAGTTTTTGTTGAAAATAATTTTAGAACTAGAATAATCATTGAAGAAATTGTTAATTTAGCTAAAATACTTTCGATTTCTACGGTTGTTGAAGGAGTAGAAACTAAGGAATGTAATGATTTTATTAAAAAAATTGGCTGTGATTTTGGTCAAGGTTATTTATATGATAGACCAATCTCTATTAAAGAATTTAATCAAAAATATTTTAATAGTAACGAAAATAGTCATTAATTTATCTTTTAAATAAGCAGGAAAACTCCTGCTTATTTATTTTGTTTTAGTAATAATAGATTGTTTCTTATAGAAAGATATTCCATAACCAATTACATTTTCATAACCTTCATCTTCTAATCCTTCGATATATTTTTGATTAATGATTTGTTCACTTGCTTTAGCGCTGTCTTTTCTTAGTTCTTTAATACTGTTTGAATGCTTTCATTCAATGACAATTGCAGTTTCTAACTGTATGGCAGCATTGCAAGATCAAATCTACCATTAGCGCTTTCTCGATTTGATTTTACATCATAACCATCAGCATTTAAAAAATCAACCATAAAGCCATGATAAAATGACTCGTAGTTATCATAATAACTGATCCTTTGCATTAAAACATCTTCAATCAGCATCGTTTTTTCAACATAATAATTATTATCAATCAGTTCTTTGAAATTCTCGATTCCGGTACTGATTCACTTTATGATCATCTTTCCTTTTTTATTACTATCATTTTACTATAACACACTATAAAAGTTATTGAATTCAAAATTACAAATAGAGTCAACAATAGTA